>JAYYCN010000195.1:0-15162 GCA_036161795.1 Bacteroidota bacterium | reverse complement strand
GGATTCAGCAGAATTTGAGTTTGGGCTTGGTGTGAGAACGTTTAATAACTTCAGAGAAGCGAGTGATGAAGCCTGTAAGAGCCGTATGTACGGAGGAATACACTTCAGGGAAGGTATGGAGTATGGTAAATACTTGGGTAATACAATTGGTGCATACCATAATAACAAGTTGATTACGCGACAATCTGAAAAGGATAAATAAGATGAAATTCTTAACTTTGTACTATGGCAGTAGAATTTAATAGCAGCAACTTCCAAAATACCGTTTTAGACTCGGATAAGCCTGTTTTGGTTGATTTTTGGGCAGAATGGTGTGGTCCATGTAAGATGATTGGTCCAGTAGTGGAAGAAATTCATAACGAGTATGCAGATAAAGCGGTTATCGGTAAGTTAAACGTTGACGAAAATCCAGATATCGCAATGAACTACGGTGTAAGAAGTATCCCTACTCTATTGGTCTTCAAAAATGGAGACGTAGTTGATAAAGTAGTGGGTGCCGTTCCGAAGACTGCCATTACTCAGAAAATTGATGCTCATTTAGGTTAATCCAAGAATAACTTCAGCAAAAGGGTCGCTACACAGCGACCCTTTTTTATATTTGCCCATTGTTACTAGAAGAAGCTATACAGATTCAATCTCTTCATTTTCTGGCTCAAAAGGCCATGGAGGGATATGTCACAGGAATACACCGTAGTCCATTGCGCGGACATTCCGTTGAGTTTGCTGAACACCGACCTTATAATGAGGGCGAGAATATCAGAAACCTCGATTGGAAGTTGTTAGCAAAAACAGAAAAGAAATATATCAAGGAGTACGTCGAGGAGACCAACTTAAAATGTCATATCTTCTTGGATGTATCAAAAAGTATGTTTTACCCAGATAATCATGCTAAACTGAAATTTTCTGTATTGGCTGCCTCCTCATTGTTGTATACTATGCAAAAACAGCGGGATGCATTTCGTATTAGTATTTATGATGATGAATTCGTGTGTTGGGAAAGTGAAATTAAATCAACTCGATCACATTTAAATACCATTATCTCGCAATTGAAGCCCTATTGGACCGATGCCAAGTCTTCCCCACGTTTAACAAAACAATTTAACTATCAACGTATTATTAAGGGGATAAAAAAGCGAAATGTCGTGGTCATTATCAGCGATCTTCTTTTTCCTAAAGATTCAAATACGAACACTGAGTTTTGGGATACCCTTTCCTATTTGCATTTCCTGAAATGCGAAGTCATTGTGCTGCATGTTAACGATGCTGATTCAGAACTAGACCTCAAGCTCGGAGACCAGCCCTTGAAGTTTATTGATATAGAAACATATGAAATTGTAAAGCTAACTCCTGAGGAAATTGCTTCAGAATATCAGAACACCGAGCGCAAAAGGAGAAAACTGATTAAAGAAAAGTGTCTAGAGTTGGGTATTTCATTTGTGGATTGCAATGTTTCTCAACCCATAGAAAACGTACTTAACGCTTTTTATACGAAACGAAATTCTCGGCGTTAACGATCTTTATCGAATGTTAATCGTTGCGCTTTTATCTCCCTTATTGTTTTATCGGAATAACTCAAAGAACCATTTACCCATACTTTTTCAATAGAGTGGTCAAATGTATTATCCATCAGAGGTGACCAATCACATTTATACAATAAACTCTCTTTGGTCACCGAAGTTTTTTTGTTAGGATTTAACAAAACCAAGTCCGCTTTATAACCTTCTCTGATAAATCCTCTTTCCTTTAGCTTGTAGGATTTGGCCACATTATGAGACATTTTCTCAACAACCATTTCCTTTGAAATTTTTCCTTCTTTGGCCTTTTGCCACATCATTAACAGAGGGTGTTGAACCAACGGTAATCCAGCGTGGCAATCCAAATAATCCTCAGCAAACTTTTCATTTTGCGTGTGAGGAGCGTGGTCTGTTGCTATAACATCAATTCTGCCATCTATCAGCGCCTTCCAAAGTGCATCTTGATCTTCTTGTGTTTTTATTGCGGGATTACATTTAATTTGATTTTGCAGTTGTTTGTAGTCCTTATTCGTAAAATGCAAGTGATGAACACAAACCTCTGAGGTGATCCTTTTTTCCTCAAGAGGAATATCATTTCTAAAAAGGTTTGTTTCTACTTGGGATGTAATATGTAAAATATGAAGCCTACTGTGGTATTTTCGAGCTAATTCCGCAGCAAGAGAAGAACTTAAATAACAAGCGGTTGCATCTCTTATTATGGGATGTTCCTCTGCAGGAATGCCATTAGGAAATCTTCGCTTAGCTTCTTCTAGTCTAGTACGAACCCTTGTTTCACACTCGCAATGAGTGGCGATAAGATTGGGTACATCTCTGAATATAGCCTCTAACACTGGAGCGTCATCTACGAGCATGTTACCAGTACTGCTGCCCATAAATATCTTGACACCGCAAACATTCTCCGGATCAACCTTTTTCAGTTCTTCGATGTTTTCATTGGTTCCACCCAAGTAAAATGAATAATTCACTGCTGATTTTTCAGCACCAAATTGATATTTCTCTTCTAGTAAATCATTTGTAACCGTTTTGGGGTTTACATTGGGCATTTCCATGTAGGAAGTAACCCCACCTGCTAACGCCGCCCTTGATTCGGTATATATATCCGCCTTATGCGTTAAGCCAGGTTCCCTAAAATGAACCTGATCATCAATAACTCCAGGAATTAAGTATAGCCCCTCTGCTTCAATAACGTTATGAGCTGATTCAACGCTAATGCCTTGATCAATACGCGAAATCCTCTCATCCTCTATGAGTACATCCGAAATAAATATCTTTCCCTCATTCACAATTAGCGGATTTTTGATGATCGTTTTATTCATAACTCGAAAATAATCATATCAGAAACAACGAAGCCCATACACCTGGATTTTAGTATGATATTACTCTAATTTTACCTTTCATCAAATTAAAACACTATCTACTAAAAGAAATACCTTGAATTAAATCATCACATTTGAGAATGGATTAAGTTTATGATGTATGAAGAAGAATTTGCTCACATTATAATTGGAAAATCAATCGAGATTCATAAAACTTTAGGGCCTGGATTAAGCAAAGCGAATTATATTCAATGCTTGAAATCTGAACTAAACGATGAGAACATACGGTTCGAGACAATAGTTAAACAGTAGGTCTACGCTGACCGCATCTTACCTGACAGGAATCCCAAAGATTTTATCATTGAAGATATGCTCATTGTCAACATACCGACAGAAGCTCAGATTGATAAACACGAAATCCAACGCACCTTAAATGTGGTTCGAACTAAAGATTATCGTCTTGGATTTGTTATCAATTTCAACTCCACATTATTAAAGAATGGTATAAGGCGAATGGGCAATCACAAGAACAGCCTACCTGAGTAAAGTAAAATCTCCTTTTAAGCTTCTCCTTCTGTTATCACATCCCAACCACGTTATAGAGTATACATAAACACCACCTGGTGCTTCGGTGTCATTTATAGTACCATCCCAGTTAAAATCAGGAGATTTATAATCAGCTAATTTTTCACCCCAACGATTGTATAAGCGGAGATGATACTCAGCTCCTTTTATTTGAAATTTATTTAATGGATATAGGTCATTAATGCCATCCCCATTCGGTGTAAAGGCATTGGGCATATATATTTCTGAAGGATAAAGATCCTTACGCTTATTCACCCAAACCGAATCCAACGTGAAACAGCCGTCTTTATTGATGATCTTCACCGTATAAATACCAGAATCATACGCCTTAATCTGTCTCGTTTTAGCACCGTTACTCCATCGATAACTAGACATACCCGGACCTGCATCTAAGGTAGGATTTACTGACAAACACACGGTAGTGTCAGAACCAAGATCTAAATCTGGACTAAAAAATAAGAACACATTTATTGAGTCACGTTCCATACAACCAAATTCATTCGTTACGCTGACGTGAACCATACCAGGTGAATTCACTCGGTATTTCGTACTTGGTATCTCTCGATTCCAAATGATATTTGTAAAATTCGGGTTATCAAGCCCAATAATGGTATCGATTTTATCACAGAACCTTAAGTTGTCACCAAGTTCAAGTTGATTGGGAAAATGACTCAGTTCAAATTGATCTTTTGACTTACACAACCCTACTGTAGCTATCACTTCGTAACTTCCTGTGATATCTGTAGTCATCTTAGGTCCTATTGCTCCATTACTCCAAGAAAATGTTGCCTCTGGCTTGGAAGAAGTTGCTTCAAAAGTAACACTGGTTCCCTCACATACCATGGTATCGGAGACAGCAACGTCCACTGCAGGAAAACGATCAATCCTCACCATATCCGTTGTAATACAACCATACTCGGTGGTTGCCGTTACCTCGTACCAACCGGTATCTGTAACGGTTTGAGAAATATCATCTATTCCATTAGACCATGAATAACTGGTATTTAGATTAAAGTCTGCACCAATTTCATGACTAAATTGGTCATCACTACAAATCAAGGTATCACCATATGCATTAACCTCATATTCATCAATATCAACGAACATTGTGTCTGACCACTCACACGTATTTTTTATGACTGTTAAAATGTAGGTCCCTTTTTGATCAACAGTAATTGAATCTGTGAATTGACCATTATTCCACCGATAAGCATCTCCCACAATATCGCTCTTTAGAATTACTTTTTCTCCAGGACACAAGGTCGTATCATTTGGCAACGTAGGTTTTTCAGGTTCAACCACATTTACGGTTATTGTAAAGGTATCTGCACAATTATTTTTATGGGCAATGAGCTTGACTTTATAAGTCCCCGCTTCAGGGTAGGTGTATGTAGGTTTACTTAGATTTGATGTATCATCTGTTTTATCTTCTACTCCGAAATCCCAGTGATATCGTTGAGCTCCCGAACTCAAATTTCGGAATTCATATTCGAACCCACAGATGTATTTAGGGGCAAAAAATGAAGCCACCACATCAACGATACACGCTTGTACATTGAATTGGTAGTCACGAATAGTTTGAGCAATTACTTGATTATCTCGATACTCATCCACCGCAATACCCACTACGTATTGTCCAGCACGTGTGGGGGTTAATGTTAACAGTCCCGTATTGGGATCAATTTTCATTTTTGGATTTCCATCTATCGGATCTGCGGATGAATAACCCGCTCTCCAAGATATATTGTTAAAATAAGGACGATCCATGATACCGCTATTATTATCATCGGGCCTAGGGTAGTCTCTATCACCTGCCGTAAATGGGGTAATCAGACTGTAAACTAAACTATCTCCATCAGCATCTTTTGCACTATGATCAAATCTAAGTTCAGTATTTGTGCACAAGAAATTTGGCGGTAATTGTTTAAATACAGCCGCACTATTCTCTGATCCAATTTTGTTTTTATTTGGAATAAAAGCCCAATAGTTCGCCCCAGTGCCACCGGGATCTAAAATATTGTTGATAGTTCCATTTCTACAACAACGTTGAAAAGAAACATAATATCCACCTGTTCTTGGACTTAAGGTCACGGTTCGCTCATACCAAAAATGATCTACACATGCATTGGGTTTTACAGCGATACAGTTATAATTTGTCTTCTCGATTCTTTCAGGACCCTTCCGCAATACAGAAACTGGATAACCACTCAACATTTGGCGATTACTACCAGTAAAAATGGCAAACAATGCATATCGATCGGATTCAATGGCTTGAGGGTTACCGTTTATACAATCAATATATAAATCCAAACGTAGCTTATATTGATTATTCCCAAGGTATGTGTAGGTCATCTCTCCACCCACAATGTGGGTACCACGCAATGATGCCGCAAAAAGCAAAAACACCATAGTTAATATGCGCGCAAACCAGTTCAAAATTATTATAACTTAACGAATTTTATCCGATTATGTTCAATAGTTTGACAACAAATTCATTCCATTTCGTTGTCTATTATTTTAGATAGATAGATAATTCTTCGCCATTGGTGTTATCAAAATACACATGTTCTTGAATGGTAGTCGCAATCGACCTGCCTGTATAGCGCGCATAGACTGGGAAACTACGGTGTTCCCTAACGGCTAAAAACGCCATCTCCATAGACTTCAAACCACCGTGATAACAATGTGCGGCAGCTAAGAAAGCGGTTCTGCCCGAATTGAGCACGTCGTCCACAATCACTAAGTGTCTTAAATCAGTTTTTAGTTTATCGTGAAATTTTAAATGATCACCTTCTGTATCCAATCGTACAAAAGATGTTTTCAAAGAAGGAATCACTGACCTTAATTCACCGATCAATAAATTGGCTATGTAGCTACCTCTCTCGTTCAGGCCAACTAAGCCTAGTTCTGAAATACCAATGTGGTCATCTGCAATTTGATAAGACAACCTTTGTATTATTATCCGGATACTTTTATGATCTAGTATGTGCTGAATGGCCGACATATATCGAAGTTACGCAATTTAAATTTCCTCAACCCCGTTCAAATTCTTTTCCAAACGATGCAAATAGCGACTTTCCTGATACCAAACCAATAACCGATCCCACAATGGGTTTGCAAAGTTTGTTAATATATCTGAGCTTTCTTTCCAATTTCTATCCAATTCATTCAATCGGTTAATCAAATCTTTTCGCTGCCCTTCCAAGGCATTCCTAACCGATAATTGTTGAGCTGATTCTAGTCCCCTTACTTCATCAATCGAATCGCTCAAATCCATAATTTCCATTAAAAATTCAGGATTCAGTTTATTTTCATTCACAATGATCGAAGTATTAAATGACAATATCCTTTGTATTCTGGTCTCATCATCTTTAAGAACTGAAAATGCTTCATTTGCTTTCTCCGATACATCATCCGATTGTCCAAAATCGGGATGCGCCGTTTGTTGGACTTCAATGAAACGTTTCCTCAAATCATTCTTATCGAGGACTAAGGACACTGGTAGATCGAAGAGTTCAAATGGATTTTGCATCATCAAAAGCCAAGCGCTCTAGAAATATCCACCCAGAAGATAAATACGAATAGACTTAGGAGTATGGCCATTCCGATTACTTGGCCAATGTACAGTACTTTTTCACTTACAGGACGTCGGAAAAGTATCTCATACAATAAGAACATAACGTGCCCACCATCCAAAGCTGGAATAGGCAAAATATTCATCAACGCTAAAGCCAAACTAATCGTGGCTGTAAGAGTCCAAAAATTAATCCAATCCCATGTAGAGCCATACATTTGAGCGATTCCTATAGGACCCGCTAACGAGTTTTTTGCATTCACTTTACCACTAACTACCTTGCTCAATCCACGCATATTTGCAGCAATCAATTCGTACGATTTCTCAGTACCTTTAACCAAAGACTCCCCAGCTGAATAATCTAGGGTTTTAGCTAACCCTTCAAAGCCATCGAAATCTGGCTGAAATCCAAGTGTACCATCCTCGTTTATTTTAATCGTCTTTTCAACGACTTCACCCTCTTTCTTACGGATACTGAATTTAGATTCAGTTCCAGCTTTCGCTGCTAATACTTCTTTGAATTCAAAAAACGAACCTGCAGATTGTGAATCAATCATCATAAAACGATCACCTTCACTAATGCCGGCATTTCCTGCCGGACTCCCTCCCACCACGCGCTTAACATAAAACGAATAACGTGGAGATAGCAGAGGTATTTCATCTTTCACAGAGACAACATTTTCTAGGTTTTCTGGGAGCGTTATTTCAATTAATTGACCATTTCTTTCAACTTGAACCACTTTTTGGTCAATTGTGAGAAATTCTGGGCTATAAAATTCGCCTAATAGATTATCAACGGGTTTTCCGTTAAGTGCAATTACTTTATCACCTGTTTGAAGGCCTAATTTTCGCGCCTTTGGGCTGGCATAGATTCCTCCTTTTTGATTTATTGCTTCATTTGGAATGTAACTCTCTCCTTGAGAATAGGTTAAAGAACTAATAATTACAATCCCCAAAATAACGTTCACCACAACACCACCAATCATGACAATGAGCCTTTGCCAAGCTGGCTTAGATCGAAATTCCCATGGTTCTGGTTCAGATTTTAATTGGTCTTTATCTAAACTTTCATCGACCATTCCCGCAATTTTAACATACCCCCCTAGAGGCAACCAACCGATACCATATTCGGTTTCGCCCCGTTTGAATTTAAATAGTTTTACACCCCACGCATCAAAGAACAAATAGAATTTTTCTACTTTTATTCCGAAGGCTCTGGCAGCTAAAAAATGACCAAGTTCATGAAGCGTAACCAAAATGGCCAAGGCCGCAAAAAACTGTACAAGGGTTATTAAGGTTTCCATATAAAGGAACAAAAATACTTATTCAATCCGTAGGATATACAAAACAATCGGGTAAACACAGAATTGGAAGGACTAAATCTTCTTCATCATTTTTCTATGGGGGATATTCACCTCAAGGACCTCCTCTCCAACAAATTCAAAACCTAAACTAGTGTAAAACCCAAAAGCCACTTTTCTTGCATGTAATTCGACCCTCTTCACTTGATTATTATCACACCATTGCTCAATAAACTCATTCATTAAACGCCCCACTCCTTTTGATTGATAATTAGTCAATACCGCTACTTGCTTAACCCTGATAACCTCATTATCTTTAATAAACCATTGCGACGTTCCCACGACCTTTGCGCCTTCTAATGCTACCAAGAAATGATGATTCACCTCACCATTTAAATCTAAATTGGAAAACGTCAACCCTAAAGGCCTCCTCAAAATATCATCTCTTACAGCTAACGCTCGCAAATACAATGAGTCACCGTAAGTACAAATTTTGCAATTGATATGATTAAGTTTTTGCACGATCCTGTGCTTCGCACACTGCTAATCCGACCATGTTGATTATTTCTCTCACCGTTGAACTGTGATGTAATATGTGAACCGTTTTATTCATTCCAATTAGCACAGGTCCAATTGCCTCACTTGCACCCATGGTTCTCAATAACTGATATGCCGCATTAGCACTATTAAGCGCTGGAAAAATAAAAGTGTTGGCCTGTTCATTACCTAACTTATTAAATGGATAAAGTTCATATCGTTGCTCACCATCTAAGGCAAATATAGGCTGCATTTCGCCGTCTACTTTGATGTGAGGCTCCTCTTTGTGCAAGCGATCAATGACTCTTCGCATTATTGAAGGAGACTTACCCGAATTCGAACCAAAATTCGAATATGAAATCAATGCAATCTTTGGCTCGATTTGGAACCTTTTTACCCTAGAGTAAACATTCTTCACCAAGCGGAATTGCTCTTCTTCATTCAATTCGACATTTACCGTAGTGTCAGCAAAGAATAACGGTCCGTATTTGCTCATCATGATATGCATTCCTGAAACACGTTGTGTTTCTGAATCCATACCAATACTGGCTAAAGCTGGCTTAAGTGCAAGTGGATAGTTTCTCGATAGACCAGAAATGAACACGTCCGCATCACCATTTTCGACCATCATTGATCCGAAATAGTTTCTATTTCGCATTTGATACTCTGCTTCGTATAAAGTGACTCCTCCCCTTCTTCTTTTTTCGAAAAACAACTTACCATAGGCCGTACGTTTTTCATCTTCACGTCTTGGATCAATAATGGTAACATCTGGGATTTGAATGTTATTCTCCTCCATCATACTGTGAATGAGCTCTGGCTTACCCAATAAAATAGGTTCAGCAATAGCATCGTTTACGCAACCTTGGGCTGCTCTTAGAATTCGCACATTGTCAGCTTCAGCAAATACTACCTTTTTGGGATTTTTCTTCGCTTTAATCATCAAACGGTTGACGAAATCGTTATCTATTCCCAATCGTTTCCTCAGTTCTTTCTCATAGGCATCCCAATTCTTAATGGGTGCTTTTGAAACCCCACTGTCCATAGCTGCTTTAGCAACTGCAGGTGCAACTGTCGTAATCAAGCGTGGATCCATAGGTTTCGGAATAATATAAGTTGTCCCAAAACTCATATTACTTTCACCGTACGCCATCATCACAACCTCTGGAACGGGTTCATGAGCCAATGAAGCAATGGCACGAACGGCCGCCAATTTCATTTCTTCGTTAATTTCGGTTGCCCTTACATCCAATGCTCCTCTAAAGATAAACGGGAACCCAAGTACATTATTCACTTGGTTAGGAAAGTCACTTCTACCTGTGGCCATGATGATATCAGGACGCGCTTCCATAGCTACATGATAATCTATTTCAGGTGTTGGGTTTGCCATTGCGAACACGATAGGGTCTTTGGCCATAGTCTGTACCATTTCCGCAGTTAAAATATTTCCTTTGCTCAGGCCTACGAAAACATCCGCGCCAATCAATGCCTCCTCCAAAGTGTGTAAATCCTTGTCTGTGGAAAATTGGGACTTGTATTGATCCAAATTGCCCCGATCTTTACGAATAACACCTTTAGAATCAAGCATTATGATATTGGATTTATCAACTCCCAACCCAACAAAAAGCTTTGTACAAGCTATTGCGCTGGCTCCTGCACCATTTACGACTATTTTAACTTTTGAAATGTCTTTTTTCACAATCTCAAGTGCATTTATAAGTCCCGCACCAGAAATGATGGCTGTACCGTGCTGGTCATCGTGCATAATGGGGATGTTTAATTCTTTCTTGAGTCGTTCTTCTATTTCAAAGCTTTCTGGAGCCTTGATATCCTCGAGATTTACACCTCCAAATGTGGGTTTTAAAGCTTTAACAGTTCGTATGAATTCCTCCGTATCTTCACAATTTAATTCTATATCAAAAACATCAATATCCGCGAATAACTTGAAAAGTACTCCTTTTCCCTCCATCACCGGCTTACTTGCTTCGGGACCAATATTACCTAGACCTAAAACCGCTGTTCCATTTGAAATTACTGCGACCAAGTTCCCCTTAGCTGTATACTTGTAGACATCCTCTGGATTTTTGGCAATCTTTTCGCATGGCTCTGCTACACCTGGTGAATAAGCCAATGCCAAATCAAACTGTGTACGCGTTGGTTTTGTGCTGATAACCTCAATTTTACCTGGCCTTCCTTCTGCGTGATAGGACAAAGCATCAAAGTATTTTTTGTTCGCCATAGATCAGCAAAGATATGCCATGAATTCATGTGCCCTAGGTCAGGAATTCCACATTTATTGAGCATGTCAAAAATTTTAGTTTACCTTTTACCCCTTCATCGGATATAGATACATGAACAAGCTAAAAATCCTGATTGCAACCCTCGTCATTACTTCATTTGTAAACTGGACCATTTCATCCCAAAAAGTTGATCATCCTAACTTTATATATCTATTGGATAGCAACGATTTAGTTATGGACTCGTTTATCCTAGATGCCTATGGAAATGCCACATTTGAATTAGACATATCTGGGATGTACCATTTATCGAATCGACCTAATAGTGGAAATTGGAAAAAAAAGGTTTTGCTTTCTTCAGGATTAAATCATCTAAAAATTGCCATACCTAATTACAAAACGAGATTTCATGAAAGAGAAGATTATCTTACGGAAAGAGTTAAAGACTCAAGATCAATACCTACCTCAGTAGGTAAAGCACCAATTTTAGATATGATGAGCATGAAGGTTGACGATGCAACCGTAAGTCATTCACGCAAGAAAAGGTCAATCGCGCCAGACATGATCTTGGAAAAAGAAGAAAATGAAAAATCGGGTGTTATGACTGCCGGAAGATGGAGCGATTTAGAAAATTGGGACCAGTATCTATGGACATATAGAGATAACTCAGCGATAAGAGGTAGTTGGGCTTCAAACCTAAGAGGCAAACGAATTTCAGTTGAACTTAGGTATGGTAATTCTTCTGCGGCATCTGGAATTCCACTACGGATACTATCGGCTGATGGTAAAATTGTATGGCAAAGCACTACCGACAATCGTGGCCTATGTGATTTTTGGATAGAGCCGTTCAATAAAACAGAACCAGATAAAAAGGCGAAATATCGATTGCAGTATAAAATTCGATCTTCGGTTGAGAGCTCAACATGGATTGATCTTGGTAAGGTATCAGCAGGGTTAGGCTCTGAATTATTTTCCATAAACAAAAAAACAACTACCCCAGCTAAAGCAGTTGACATTGCCTTTATCGTAGATGCCACCGGATCAATGGGCGATGAAATTAACTATCTGAAAAGGGAATTAATGGATGTTATGATCAATGCCCAGTCGATGCTTCCCTGTGGTGAAATTAGACTAGGTACGGTTTTTTACCGAGATAAGGGAGATAGCTATACTAGTAAATTCTCACCTTTCACCTCTCGTGTAGAGGATGCTATTGAATTCATTCAAGACCAACAGGCAGGAGGCGGTGGAGATTACCCAGAAGCAGTTGATGCAGGAATGTCAGAGGGGTTATATCATTTAAATTGGAGCTCAAAAGCTCATGCAAAACTTGCCTTTTTAATCCTTGATGCACCACCACATGATGAAAAAAAGGCAGAAATCGAGAAGCTCAGTAAAGAGTATGCCCTAAAAGGAATAAAGATCATTCCCATTGCAGCAAGTGGAATCAATAAGCCTACAGAATTTTTATTAAAACAACTTGCCATTTTAACAGGTGGCGAATATATCTACATCACCGATGATTCTGGTATTGGGAATTCTCACATCAAACCAAGTGGTGTTAAGAGCAATGTTGACTTACTAAAGAACCATCTAAAGGACGTTATCATTAAATATGCATCTGACTTAAAATGTGAATCAAATGATCAACAAAATAAACCAAACCCAAGAACCATCATTTTTGGTGATGATCAAATATTGGTTCAAAGCTTCCCTAACCCAGCTTTTGATTACATCGATATTCACAGCAATATAAACATCAAGGAAGTAAGTATTTTCTCCATTAGCGGAAAACTAATGAAACAATGGATTGATATTCATAAAGACAGATTGCGAATCGATATCCGTGGTATAAAACAAGGCTTGTACGTCTTGAAGGTGGAAACCCAAAAAAAGATTTACAGCTCAAAAACACTCATATTAGATGGTCAAACTCCCAATTAAGATTGGGGATACTAATTGCTAGTCTTATTTTTGCTCTACTATGTCAGATTTCCGTATCGAACACGACACCATGGGTGAAGTTCAAGTGACCGCAGAAGCCCTGTGGGGAGCACAAACTCAGAGAAGTAGGAATAATTTCAAAATTGGTCCTGAAGGTAGTATGCCAATCGAAATTGTTAGAGCGTTCGCAGTTTTAAAGAAATGCGCAGCCAAAACCAATTTTGAGCTCGGCGTTTTAGCAGAGAACAAGTATCAACTTATTGCAGCTGCAGCAGATGAGATTATTGCGGGAAAACACGATGATCAGTTTCCATTGGTTATCTGGCAAACAGGAAGCGGTACACAAAGTAACATGAACATGAACGAGGTAATTGCAAACCTCGGACATCTCATAAACGGAGGAAAACTAACTGATACAGAAAAAGTACTACACCCAAATGATGATGTAAATAAAAGCCAAAGCAGCAACGATACTTTCCCAACCGCTATGAGTATTGCTGTCTTCAAACAAGTGGTAGATTATACGCTACCAGGACTTCAAGCTCTTAAAACCACGCTCAAGCACAAAGCGCGTGAATTCAAGGAAGTGGTGAAAATTGGTAGAACTCACTTTATGGATGCAACTCCTTTAACTCTGGGTCAAGAATTCAGTGGCTATGTAGCCCAATTAGACAATGGCATTACAGCTATTAATCGCGCTATGGAACCAGCTAAAGAATTAGCGTTGGGCGGTACGGCTGTTGGAACAGGATTAAATACTCCAAAAGGATACGCATCATTGGTAGCCAAATACATCGCTGAAGAAACCGGTGTGCCGCTGATAACCGCAGCCAATAAGTTTGAAGCTTTAGCGGCACATGATGCAATGGTAGAATTACACGGAGCAATCAAAAGAACTGCAGTAAGCGCATTTAAAATTGCTAATGATATACGCATGTTAGGTTCTGGACCGAGAAGTGGAATTGGGGAAATAAGTTTACCTGAGAATGAGCCAGGGTCATCTATCATGCCGGGTAAGGTAAACCCTACACAGCCTGAAGCATTGACTATGGTTTGCGCCCAAATTTTAGGTAATGATGTGGCCGTTTCCTTTGCGGGTAGTCAAGGTCATTTTGAATTGAATGTGTACAAACCCGTAATTGCTGCTAATCTGCTACAAAGCGCCCGATTACTAGGACAAGCATGCCTGAGCTTCAATGATAATTGTGCTGTAGGAATCGTTCCAAATCACGATAACATCCAAAATTTATTAGAAAAAAGCTTGATGCTTGTAACAGCTCTAAATCCGCATATCGGTTATGAAAATGCAGCTAAAATTGCCAAGAAAGCTCACAAAGAAGGCACCACGCTCAAACAAGCGGCATTGGAATTAAAATTACTCACAGAAGAACAGTTCAATGAGTTGGTAAAACCAGGCAACATGGTAGGAGACCCTAACGAAAGCGTACAATAATGTCTCCGATCTTAATTGGGAACCATAAAGAAATCCCCATTGCTAAAGCCGAAGTAATGGGGATTTTAAATATTACACCGGATTCGTTCTACTCTGGGAGCCGTGTCCAAGATATGGAAGTATTAAAGTCAGCTGAGAATATGCTCAACCAAGGAGCGTTGATACTGGATATAGGTGGACAAAGCACGAGACCAGGAGCTGAAATATTAAATGCTGACCAGGAATGGGATCGAATTAAAAATCCTGTTGAGCAAATTCGAAACACCTTTCCTAGCGCTTGGTTGAGTGTAGATACATTTCATGCTGAAGTGGCGCGCAGATCTATTGATATTGGTGTAGATATTATAAATGACATTTCATTTGGTAATGACGATAAAGAAATGATGAGTGTTGTTTCTGGTAAATGCGTGACTTACATAGGTATGCATAAAAGAGGAAATGCTAAAACCATGCAAAACCTAACATCCTATTCGTCTATCACAGATGAAGTCCTTGCCTTTCTTAAATCTCAAAGTAGCAAATTCATCGAAGCTGGCGTTAAGAATGTTTGGATTGATCCAGGCTTTGGTTTTGCTAAAACCATCGATCAGAACTTTGATCTAATCAATGGATTATCCAAAATATGCAATGATTACCCATCCGTATTAGCAGGGATTTCCAGAAAAAGCAGTATTTACAAG
>JAYYCN010000194.1:0-5876 GCA_036161795.1 Bacteroidota bacterium | reverse complement strand
ATTCGATTCTAAGGCTTCTGGACATTCTCCAAAAACCACTGTTTTAAGCACAAGAGACTCTTGCCCTACGTACAATACCCTGTTATTGTATTCACCCACCGTACAATCACCGAGTGCGTCTTCTGCTCCATCCCAGTTATTGCCATTCACATACTTAAACTCCCAATATCCTTGTGGGATATCTAATGTGATCGTGTAAATATCATCGCCATCAGCATCCAGCATAGTTGTGGTGGCGGGATTCCAATTATCTGGATATCCAGCTTGGCTTTGGAAATTACCTGCGAGATGCACCCCATTGGATGAAACCACCTCATTCTTCATATCAACTAAAAACGTAATATTTATAGATAATGCGGTTTTAAATGTTAGGACAACCGTTAAGAGAATAGAAGTAAGTTTTGAGATCACAGAAAACAAAACTAATTAAATTTATAACCAACCACCAATGCATGAATATTAGAAACACAACAATAACAGAATATATACATGTTGCGCGTTAGTGAAATAGCAGGTCTTTTTGTTTAGTTAAAAACTGTTTTTCAAGTGTTACGATAGATAACATACATATTTTGTTAACATAGCTCTTTAAAAAAATTTAACACTTGTGTAGAATCAGACAGTTTAAGACATAATGAAATTACATTTGTCTTAATGAACATGAACATGTTAAACGAAGCAACTGGTGTTAACCGATCTAAACTAAATGAACATATTCTTTACCAACACTTAAACGGGATTGAGAATATCAAAACGTTCATGCAATACCATTTGTTTGCCGTTTGGGATTTCATGTCCCTGTTAAAATCACTTCAACAAGAATTAACCTGTATATCTATACCCTGGTTCCCAACAGTAAATTCAAAAGCTGCACGACTCATAAATGAGATAGTTTTGGGTGAGGAATCAGACATTAATTTGCAAGGAAACCCTGCAAGTCATTTTGAATTATACATCGAAGCCATGAAAGGTATTGGGGCAGAGATAGAAACCTTCAAAAAATTTCAACATCACTGGGCCAGCGATAAAACACCTATCCAAAATATAAAGAACTCAGAAATTCCAGATTTTGTTAAGGACTTTCTGACTTTTACTTTCGAATTAATTGATGAAGGAAAGCCACATAAAATAGCAGCTGCCTTTACATATGGTCGCGAAACTATAATCCCTGAAATGTTTATGGAAATTTTAGATACTCTAAATCTTCAAGCAGAAAAGTCAATTGAGCCCCTCAAATATTACTTACAAAGACATATAGAACTTGATGGGGATGAACATGGCCCAATGGCTTTTGATATGCTCCAATCATTGTGCGACTCTGAAGAAAAATGGGAAGAAGTTATTCAAACATCAAACCAAGCCATTGATATCCGAATCAAATTTTGGGATGCACTGAATCTTGAATTGAAGTAATATTATCAATTTAAATGACCATTTGGAGTCAGTTTACTGACACGCGATATGTTACTAATGAGCACTATCGCCAAATTCAGAATGAATAACTCAATCCATGGCAGAGTATGACTTTGTCAACTGATGATTGAACCAAAAGAATGTTATCCTGGTTTAAGTTATCATATGTACATTGTTAAAACTGTCATTTCTGTTGTTACCCTCGCGGTATTCGCCATGCATTCACATGCCCAGCAGCTGTATTTAGACGCCACTTACGATAGTGTTTCAGTAGAAACTGTGAACTACTCCGATGTTTTTTCAGATGATTTTCATAAAATGGATATCTACCAACCCGTTGGAGATCCCGCTGAAAAAAGACCATTGTTGGTATATATACACGGAGGAGCTTTCTATGCTGGTGATAAAGCAACCCAGGATTGTATCGATTTCTGTACCAAATTTGCTAAAAAAGGCTACGTGACGGCTTCCGTTAACTATCGCTTGGCCAATGCATTAGTATTCCTAACGAACCAAAGTGTTCAGCTTGACGCAGTATTAAAAACCATGTCAGATGTTAAGGCTTCTATTCGCTATTTTTCCAAAGATGTCGCCAATGACAATGTCTACAAAATAGATACCAACGCAGTTTTTGTTGGAGGATACTCAGCGGGAGGTGTAGCTGCTTTACACACCGCGTGGGTGACGGATACCAATGAACTTGACGAACAACTCATAAGCATCATGAAAGCCGGGATCAAAAATCTCAATGGAGATGCAGGTAATTACGGATATTCTTCGAAAATTAAAGGAATATTTAGCCTAGCGGGTGCCTTGTATAAAACACAGTACGCCTCAGGTTGGGATGTACCGGTTTATCTGGCACACGCAAAAGACGATGAAACCGTGCTATTTGATTGTGGCCCTGCCTTAAACAACCCCATGGTTGTTGATTTGTGCGGTACTGGAGCCATTGTGCCTCGTTTGGATTCGGTAGAGATTATATATGATACCATGATTTTAGAAACGGGAGGACATGGCTGGCCCGGTTTAGGTAACAAAGGAGAGGACTTCAATAGGGCCATAGAGGAAATTGCGACCTTCTTTTACCCCATATTGTTGGATAACGTAAGGCTTGAAAATAGTACAGTTAAGAGCACAGAAATTTCTGTATTCCCAAATCCTAGTCAAGGAAATATCCGAATACAAAGCAAAGAAAGCATCAAGGCCATTGAAGTATTAGACATGCAAGGAAAACTTCATTTGTACGTTTCTAGCCCCACCGATGTGATTGAATTACCCGTGAAGAATGGTATTTACATTTTAAAAATTCAAACCGAAGAAAGTACTATCAGCCAACGACTGATTCTAAGAAAATAATTACCAATGTAAAGGGAGGACTACCCTCCCTTCAATATTTCCTAAAATGATACTAGCTTCTCCATTATAACCGAGGCCTGTGGTCGTTGCTAACTGGAAATACGAGGTTAATTGCCTTCTTAGTCGAACAAATCCATAGGTGGCATACATATGGGAGAAGCCATGTTTTGGGCTATCATCTAAAATCATCACAGCTGGAGAATACGTTATCCCCAGATCCCAAATCCATTTAACTGGATGTAATATGGATAATACAACTGCTCCACTATCCAATTTTGGGGTTTTACCCCATATATTTTCATTTCTTCGCGTCTTTTGGGATACATACACGCGCATTCTCAGATTTTCCATCATTCCCACATAGCCGGTAGAGCTTAGTGTTGCTTTGGTTGAGTAACCAACGGAAGACTCTACTCCAACGGCATATCGATCATCTAGATGATACTCGGTGGAAATACCCGCAGAAAACAAATCCGCCAGTATGCCGACTTGCACATGTTGGGCGTGTAGTTTAATTAAACCTGAAGCTAACATTACAAGAAGCCCAACTACTTTTTTCATTGCTCCTTGATCCACTTAAGCCAGGATTTTCCGCTTTGAGTTTCTACGATCAAGAAGTATAAACCTAGGTCCCATGATTCAGTATTTATCTCAAATCTTCGGTTTGATGATGAAATTTCTTCGACTTTTTTACCAGAAGCATTGACGATGGTAACTTTTTGCATCACCTCCTCAGAAGAACGCATCCTCAATACACCCACCCCCGGATTCGGGAAGATATTTATTTCATTGGAAGGAGACATTTTCTCTTTAGAAAGAATCGCTCCTTTTTCAAAAATGCGCGCATAGAATAACCCACGTCCATGAGTGGCTAATGCTAAGGTACCATCCACCTTTCGGTAATCAATCATATCTACCACAGCCGTACCAATTTCACCTGGTGCTTGATGTACCCACTAGGTGTTCTCACCTTGTAAGGTATCACACGCAAATAGACCCATGCTAGTACCAACCATGTAGACCATTCCGTCCTTAACAGGTACGTATTTGACCCACCTAACACTTGGACCGTTACCTGCACCATTGTTGTTTTCCTCAAGATTACCTCCAATTTTTACCCAAGAATTTCCAGCATCTTTAGATAAAAACAAGCTATATACATTGTAGTTTGAGTACGAAACAATCAACTCATCAGGGTTGTCAGGGTGAACAGCAATGCAACTCACATTTGAATTGGTTTGTATGCCAATAGGTGTTTTCAATGCAGTAAATTGCAAATCGCCCACGTGAGCAGAATCGATTCGGTAGATATACTTCAAATTGGTTCCAAAATATAATCGATGGCCTGTATTAGACACGCCTAATGCAGAGACTTTAGCCGAAATCAATCTCAATGAATCCGAAGATTGCTTCCAACCTTTGACATACTGTTTAGTCGTACTATCCAAAACGATTTCATCTAGTTCATTATTACGCCAAATAAATCTGCCCCCCGCCAAGTATAGAATGTCTTTATCGGCGGGATCAAGTACCAAAGGATTGATGAATTGGTAATCCCGTCGATTCACACCTTTAGGATCTATTCGTCTAAAAGCCTGTATCTCACCCTTATTATTTAATTCCGCTTTTATGGTATTTCCTAATTGCTTAGAGAAATAGGCATATTTTGCACCGGGCTCAACTGCACAATAAGACCCATCTCCCGGGTATGCGATATCCCAAGTCGCCGTTGGTTCAAAATCATCCGTAATAATTTGGTTATTGTCCTGAGCTCCGGCTACCAATAATGAACTCATATTTGTAGAAGGATCAAGAGCAATCGTATAAAATTGCGTGGTAAGATATCCTGTGTTTGCACTAGACCAAGAAATTTCATCACTCAGACAATCTTCGGTAATAAAAATTCCTCCGTCGTTTCCGCTCAATACTTTTCTGGGATTTGATGGGTAATGAACCCACACATGCTGGTCTGGATGTTGATTAGGCCAAGCTTCAAAATAGGGTAAAGAGGTGTTTCTCTTATACCCTGCAAGAAGAACCGTGTTCTGTGAATCCGTAAAACCTGAAGTCGAACGATGAATATTGGTTCCACCTATAAAGACAATATCATTCTCGTCTTTTTCTGGAAACACACCCACCAACATATCATAGGAACCTTGAGTTCTAAAACTATTCAATGGATATTTAGAAATGGGTAAATTCTCAGTCAGATCTGTTTCATTGTAAGGTTTAACATCGTAGTTAGGTGAAACACTTAGACGAAATAGGGCATTCCATTCTAACTCTCCTCTAGAATCAGCAGCTGGCTTACCCCAAGATTCTGTGTTAAGCAATAAATACACTCTGGTTTGTGTGTCGAGAGTTAACTTAGAATTTGAGCAACCAACAACCACCCTATTGTAATCTCTACCCTGCCAATCCGTTGGTGTGATATCCTGCCAATCCCATCCGTTTATTGTTCGAAACACACCCTTTTCACCTGTGCGACCATCCGCACTAGAAGAAGAATAAATCACTCCGTTCGCATCCATTTCAAGATCATTAAAATATGCTCCTGTATTCCGAACAACTGTCCAGCTTTCTCCCCCATCATTAGAACGCATGATGTTCTGATATGTGGCCGCATACAGTATGGTTGAATCGTAACGCGTAGTATCTATCAATATATCCCAAACCAGTTGCCATGGGGAAGCGAAGCCTGTTGGGTTATTAATCTCTGTACTTTTTATACCCTCCCAATTCTTCGCCTCGTCGGATGATTTCAATAAACCATTTCCGTAGTAATATGCACCAGGAGACCCAGCAGACTGACCATATGCCTCACCGGTGCCAACGTACCAGTTTTGTTCGTATCCTATTCTTCTGTCTTGTATCAAGCAAGAAACACTGCTTATGGCAAAAGCATCTTGTGTAGGCATCCATGACTTCCCACTATTCTCTGATAACCATAATCCTCCAGAAACGCCACCCGCAACAATACGTTCTTCATCTGTGACATCCATGGCGGCAGCCCTTGTTCGTCCACCGATGTGATAAGGGCCTCTATGCATCCAAGGTGTTCCTTCAATCGCTAACGAATTAGACGCTTTTCTAAACCCCTTCGT
>JAYYCN010000193.1:0-2556 GCA_036161795.1 Bacteroidota bacterium | reverse complement strand
CCACTTCGACCTCTCATTTTTGGGTAGGTGGCTGCCACAGATCCGTAATTATTTCCCCACTGTTTTGTCCCTGCCTCTAAATGGCAGTTTTGGCAATTTAGACCATTTGAAAGGTGCTTTACTGAACCATTCGGGCCAAAAAACTCAGCAGTGTGAGCAATCAATTCTTTACCATATTTAGTTAAATCTCCTTTTTCTCCCTCGGGTATGGTATTCATGGATGGTGCCGACCATAGATCTGTAGCGTCATCCATTGAGGGCTTAACCGTTTCATCAGCATCAGCTTCATCAGCTGCCAGCAATTCAAGATCATCCGAAGAACGAAAATCAGGTTTAAACGCAATGTAATACACCAATCCGAGCAATACCAATAACACCCCAACAAGTAGGATCATCAAAGAGTTAAAGGCCTTTACGAGCTTGGTTAATTCTTTTGGTGTAAGCATGATTAAATTAAGGTTTTAACGATAATATAGATTCCCATGATAAAAACAAACCATCCAAACGCTGGTTTAAGTTTCTCGCCAGAAATTTTCTTGGATAGAAATGCACCCAAGAATATTCCCCCCACGGCAATGGCCGAAAAAACCAATAGGAAACTCCAGTCAATGGCTTGTCCACGACCAAGATCGCCTAAGAAACCGAGCAAAGATTTTGACGCGATAATAATTAACGAGGTACCCACTGCTTGTTTCATGGGTAATTTTGCTAAAACTACCAATGCGGGAATAATAAGGAAACCTCCACCCGCACCAACTAATCCGGTCACCAAGCCAACGATAAGTCCTTCGGCAAGTATTAATGGGTAATTGTATTTGATTTCCTCTTCGGTGGAAGATGCTTTTGGCTTTCCTTTTTTAATCATACTGTAAGACGCCAATACCATGATTGCTGCAAAGAGTATAAGAATTCCCATGTCTTTACCCAACTGGAATGAACCAAAATTGGCAATGGGATCAGGAATCGCAGGCACAATAAAATGTCGGGTAAAATAAACACTGATGATGGCGGGTATACCAAAAACGATAGCCGTTCTCCAATGAATATTGCCCATTCGCATGTGCGTAAAAGAGCCGAACAGACTGGTCAATCCCACAATAAAAAGCGAATATGCCGTTGAAAGTTCCGCATTTACATTAAAAAGATAAACCAAAATCGGAACTGTTAAAATGGAGCCTCCGCCGCCAATCAGGCCGAGCGAGACTCCCATTAAAATTGCTCCAAAATATCCTATAATTTCCATAAATACAGAATTGTTAAATAAAGATAGATTTAATGATGATTAAGGTCATTTATTATCTGAAGTTATACTCATATCCATCAAGCTGACTTAATAAATCGAACTTTTGGTCTGTACATTGTACACGACCTTCAACCTTTGGCTCAATCGGAGAATTTTCTGCTAAGTATTCTCTTATGGCATCGTGTAGCAGTACTCCAGTATCTACTGGATTTTCAACACCCATCATTCGGCAAATCGCATCTCCAGGGTCTCCTTCTCTCTCACAAGCAACAATAGAATAGAGTTTGTTTTTATTAATCGGTTCGCCCTTTATTCTGATCCAATTGATTCTTTCTCCCATTTTGTTTTTAGAAGTGAAATTGATGGTCATACCCGCAAATCGAACAACCCATCCACCAAATCGTTTGGCTGGATCTACGGCAAATACATTTTCTAATTCTTTCTCTAACCAATTCCATATTTTCTGTCCACTCACCCTTCCGGTACGAGCCTGCGAATTCACTGGCAACATACTCCAAATAAAATCATTGGTGATATCAGCTGGTTTTTCAGGCGATGCTACCAATGGAGGACAAAAACGGAAACCATTTGATAACGCCACATCTGGCTTAAACTTCCACATCACCGCGTCCGTTAGGAAGTTGTCCATTGGCGTTTCCAATACGAAATAGCGCACCAAGGTGCTTTTGGTTTTACCGACCACTTTGTTCAATTCTGCTTTATACGGCTCAAAGGTTTTATCCACCAAATTCGCCATTTCTTCATCGGCTTTGTACTTTGTTGGGTCTACATCAAGGAGGTCGTAATTATGATCTTTGATTTTACCCTCTTCAACCACAATGTCAAGCTTTCCTACGAAGGATGCAAACGCACCCGGCTCGGTTACTTTCGCATATTTCGCTTCGATCGGCTTGCGAACACGTTCGTGCGTATCTGCACCTAAGATGTAATCGATTCCGTCTACATAAGACTGATTACCAAGATCAATTTGCTGGGTTAATCCCATATGGGTTACCAAGAATACCATAGCACAATTCTCGTATTCTCTTAAAATCTTGATGTATCGCGCTACGTTCTCTTCGGGTTTCCCAAAGTGAATACCTCTTGAATAATCTGGAGACTGACGCTTAGGCGTTAACGGATCGTTATAACCAATGAACCCAACCTTAACTCCAGCTATCATTTTTGTCCAATAAGGCTGAAAAATCATATCACGGCCGTTAAAGCCTGCCTCATCATGGTACATATTAGCACAAACTTTCGCCGCATTGTAACCACCCAGATCTTTCATCATATTTTCCTTACCATATACC
>JAYYCN010000192.1:0-4509 GCA_036161795.1 Bacteroidota bacterium | reverse complement strand
ACGAGAACTTTCAGGTGTAAGTGTATCTAAAGCTAGGGTGCGCTTCACAGGAGATAAAGAGCACTATTTAGGTCCTTTGTTGATTACGCATTGGGGTTTAAGCGGACCTTCGGTATTAAAGTCCTCAGCTTGGAAAGCATTTTGGTTAAAAGCCAAAGGGTATCAAGCAGAGGTGTTGATCGGTTGGGTGTCGGAGAAAAATGAGGATAAAGTCAGAACTGACCTAGAGAAACATCTGACTCAGAATGAATTGAAACAACTGGAGAATGCGTCACCCTTTAAGTTACCATCAAGGCTTTGGCATTGGATTCTTGGTGAGTCAGACATATCAACTGGAAAGAAATGCAAGGATTTAACAAAATCGGATAAGAACAAGGTTATCGAAATGATCATGCGAACCAATTTAAAGGTTCAAGGAAAAACAACCTATAAAGATGAATTCGTTACAGCTGGTGGGTTAGACTTGGAGTCGCTTCAGTTGACGGGTGAATCAAAGGAGTATCCTGGTTTGTACGGGATTGGTGAGTTGCTCAATGTGGATGGAGTAACCGGTGGGTTTAATTTCCAAATAGCTTGGTCAACGGCGTTTGCTGCCGCGAAGGCAATTGAGAAAACATTTACTTTCCGTCCTCACTGAACTTATATCCAACACCCCTCAAACTAAGGAAGTATTGTGGATTCTTGGGATCCACCTCGAAATATTTACGAAACGCTAAAATGAAGTTATCGATGGTACGGGTAGATGGGAAAACCGTGTAACCCCAAACCGTTTTTAGAATTTCTTCTCGGGTTACCACTTGGTTCTTTTTCTCAATAAGCAGCTTTAAGAGTTGTGATTCCTTTTTTGTGAGCTTGAATTCGCCCTTTTTACCATTGGCCATATAAGAATTAAAATCAATTTTATTCCCTCCAAATTCATATTCCTGAAGGGTGAGTCTCGGAAGTGCCGCTTGTGTTCTGCGAATCAGCTTCTGAATTCTCAGTATGAGTTCCTCCAATTCAAAGGGTTTACTCATATAATCATCGGCACCAGCTTTTAGCCCATTAATACGATCTTTAGAGCTGTTGCTTGCCGATAAAATCATGATGGGAATATCATTATTGGTTAAACGTATATGTTGAGTGGCAGTGATACCATCCATACTCGGCATCATAATATCCATAACCACAAGGTCGAAACTTTCTGACTTTAGCTTCTGTATGGCAATGGCCCCATGAGATGCTAATGCTACTTTGTATCCTTCTAACTCCAAGTTAATGCGAATCAACTCTGCTAAGTCTGCCTCGTCTTCAACCAATAAGATTCGATAGGTCTTTGTCATGCTTGTATTGCTTGTTTTAATGGAATGTTGATGCTAAATATACTTCCGGAGGGATCGTTGTTCTCTAATAAAATTTTACCCTTATGAATGTCTGTAATTTGTTGGACCAAATAAAGACCCAATCCGCTGCCTGGTTGGGTGCGAGTTTTTTCATCACCCACTCTGTAAAACTTTTGGAAGACATGCTTTTTATCGGAATCGTCTATACCCATGCCCATGTCTGCCACCCTTAGTTGAAAACGATTGTCTTCCTTTTTGAGGAAAATTGATACCGGTTTAGATTCACCGTATTTCAAGGAATTCGTAATGAGGTTTCTTATGACAACTTGTAGCATGCTCTCATCAATTTCTGCATCAACTGCATCAATATTGAGGTTGAGTAAATTGCGACTATCTACCGGTAATTCAAGATCTTCAATTGTTTTTAGAATGAGCTGGTCTATGGATGCTGTTTGGAAAACAGGGTCTATAAATTTACTCTCAAATTTAGTCGCTAGCAATACTTGGTCAACCATCTTGGATAATCTCGACATATTTGACTGAGCAATACCAATGAGTTTATCTAGCATGCTCTGGTCTTTTTTATTAGAGATGGTTTGAAGGGCTAATTTGGTGGCTGAAATCGGAGTTTTTAACTCATGCGTAACCGCCAATAAAAAATTGGTTTGTTGTATGTTTAGTCGTATGATTTTATCAACGTAAAAAAACATCGCGGCTCCTATAATAATCGTGATAAGTCCCAGTGTCAACCCTTCCAAAATCCAAGCTCTTCGTTTTGCATTAAGCTCCCTAATAAACTGATTTTTAAGTTTACTGACAATATTTAGACACAATTCATTGGCGTTTAGTTGCCTATTGAAAGTGTAGGATATGGATAAGTCGCTGAATTTCTCGCTTAAAATTCTAGAAAGCGCTGCAGTATCGGTGGAATAAATATGTTTATGGATCGCTAAAGATGAGCTATTACTATGCTCTGAGTCCTTTAATAGCAACCATTCCACGGCGTATTCAATCGCTAGTTCGCGCTTGATTTCCATGGTTGTAATTTCTTTTTTATAAATCTTTTCTTGACTACGAATCAAAGCGAAAGTCCACCATGTGATTGCGCTTAGCAAATAAGCGATGATGACAAAAATAGCTAGAATTAATCTCCGTCTGTTTCGTTTCATGAATAACTGTAGACTCTTTTGATATCTTTGTTTAATGCTCGAACGAATTCACCTAGATGCATTTTCGCATATCGTAGGTCAGGCAAATGTAATAGAAAATCTCAATGACCTGGAGGAAGTAAGCCGCGATTACACGGAGGATTTGAGTTTTTTACCGGAATTATTGGTTCTACCGGGTAATAGCATTGAGGTATCTGAGGTATTAAGGTATTGTAATGAACACAGGATTTCGGTATATACGAGAGGAGCGGGCACAGGGCTCTCCGGAGCCTGTCTGCCAGTAAAAGGGGGTGTGGTCCTATCTACTAAAAGGTTAGACCAAATCATCAATATCGACATTGAAAACTTTCAGGTAACCGTTGAACCCGGTGTTATCAACCAAATATTAAAGAATAAACTAAAAGAGTTAGGGTTCACTTATCCTCCAGATCCAGCGAGCATGGGGTCGAGTACCATTGGTGGAAATATCGCGCATGGTGCTGGTGGTCCTAAAGCGGTCAAGTACGGAACTACACGAGATTACGTTTTAAATCTAGAGGTTTGTCTTCCCAATGGTGACTGTATTTGGACTGGTGCAAACACGCTTAAAAATAGTACGGGTCTTTCTTTGACACATCTGATGATTGGGAGTGAAGGACTATTGGGAGTGGTCACAAAAGCCGTTTTGAAAATCGTTCCGGATATCAACGATGAGTTATTAATTCTAGCTTCATTTGATAATGCCGATGATGCAGCAAAAACTGTAAATGAAATTCTCAAAGCAGGTTTTTTACCCGCCGGAATTGAGCTAATGGAAAGAAGCGGAATTGATATTGTGCTATCTCAAAAGCAATTGAACTTCCCACAAACAGAAAAGGATCAATATTATTTGCTTATCGTCCTGGAGGGAAATGATTTGGAATCGCTCATGCAAGAAGCAGAGCGAATGTATCCATTTTTGGAAGATCAGGGTGCCATCAATGTGTATCTGCCCAATAACGCAGATATGGCGCAAGACTGGTGGACCGCTAGAAGATCTATCGGTGAATTAGTGAAAATTCAAAGTATCTACAAAGAAGAAGATACGGTTGTGCCCCGAAGTTATTTACCACAATTACTCAAAAACGTAAAGTCCGTAGGTCATAAATATGGTTTTCGCAGTGTTTGTTATGGACATGCCGGTGACGGTAACTTACATATCAACATTTTAAAGGATGCATTAACGGATGAACAATGGTCAGTTGATATCCCCAAAGGAATAACAGAGATTTTTGAGTTCTGTAAAGAAGTGGGTGGTACGATCAGCGGCGAACATGGAGTAGGATATGTCCAAAAGGATTACTTAAGCATTGTGATGACCTACAAGCACATGGAAATCATGAATGGAATCAAACGGATTTTTGATCCTAATGGCATTCTAAATCCTGGAAAATGGCTCGATTAGGGCTGCCAGTCTAAGAGTATAGAAGTTTTGGCTTCAACTTTTTCTTTGAAAAGGGGTTTGGTTTTGGACCAAGTATTCTTGAAAAATTCGCTATGTCGGTACTGATTCAAATCCTCTTCAGACTCCCAAATACTAGATGTGCAGATTACAAAGGGCTCATTGGGGTCTTGTATGAGTTGTAAAGACAAGCAGCCAGACATGTTGCGGATTTTAGTTTTAGAATCATCAAACACCTGCAGAAAATCATCAACATGTTGGGCGTGAAAGGTCATTCTAACCCATCTGTGAATTCGTTTGCTCATAAAATTGCATGATTAACATGGTGTTTTCGAAAACAGCCATCGTTTTAGAAAAGTCACCATCGTTTTGTGACATTACCAATCTTCCACCTGCATCAAAATAGGCAACAATGCTCCCTTCGTTTACATCGTTTTCGTTTTGTTGGATACCATTTAAGATGAAATCCTGTGTTATGAATTGAACATTTCTTCCCATGCCTAATTCTTCTATCTGTTTTGTATTTACATTGAAGTAGCACTTGCCTTGTTCATCCCTGTAAATACATGTGATGCGCCAATTATTATCATGTCCCGTT
>JAYYCN010000191.1:0-4117 GCA_036161795.1 Bacteroidota bacterium | reverse complement strand
GGATTCATAACTAATTTCTGTTCAAATGTTATTCCAAAACCAATCGCTGACAATTTAATGACATTGTGTCGTATTTTGTTTGATTTAGAAATTGATTTCCTGACAAATTTTCATTAAACAGCCCAATTTTTGCCGAGCAAGAAATCTAAGTCCTAAAAAACGCTCGATTCAACTTAGCTGTCAATAAAATTTAAGAATTAAAACCTTTGGATAATCCCCCAAAAGGATTTTATTCCATGGGGTAGACGCCCGTGTAATTGTGTGGGGTGATGTTACGAAGTTCTTCTTTGATGTTTTCTGAAATACTCAAGTGATTGATGAAACGATGGATACTTTCCTGATCAATTCGAGAATTCCCACGAGTAAGTTCCTTTAGTGCCTCGTATGGGTTAGGGTATTGCTCTCTTCTCAAAATGGTTTGGATGGCTTCAGCAACCACTGCCCAGTTATTTTCAAGATCCTCGTTGATCTTATCTTTGTTCAATAACAGCTTATTCAATCCTTTACTGAGACTATTCAAAGCAATCATGATATGACCCATTGGTACGCCCACATTCCTTAGAACAGTACTGTCGGTAAGATCTCTTTGTAGACGGCTAATGGGTAGTTTATGAGAAAGATGCTCAAGTGTAGCCATCGCTAATCCCAAATTACCTTCAGCATTTTCAAAATCAATGGGGTTAACCTTATGCGGCATGGCGCTTGAACCTACTTCTCCCTTAATTACTTTTTGCTTAAAATAATCCATGGATACGTATGTCCAAACATCCCTAGAAAAATCAATTAAAATTACACATATGCGTTTCCATGCATCAAAATGTGCAGCCATTGAATCATAGGGTTCAATTTGCGTAGTCCACTGATTGCGTTGTAAACCTAATTTCTCAGAAACAAAGCGATTCCCGAATTGTATCCAATCTACATCAGGGAATGCCACATGGTGGGCATTGAAATTGCCTGTTGCACCGCCGAATTTCGCTTTGTATGGAATGTTTTTAATTGGTTGAATTTGACCCATTAAACGAGCCACAAATACACCCCATTCTTTACCGAGATTTGTGGGGGATGCCGGTTGCCCATGTGTTTTAGCGAGCATAGGCTGATTGAACCATTCTTTTGACTGTTCCGTGATAGCAGAAATGACTTCCTCGAGCTTTGGAAGAAGCACATTTACATTTGCATCCTTCATACTCCAGGGAATAGAGGTATTGTTGATGTCTTGTGATGTTAGGCCGAAATGTACCCACTCCTTTACGGTACCAAACCCCAATTTATCCAACTTTTCTTTG
The DNA here is from genome assembly GCA_036161795.1 of Bacteroidota bacterium. Lineage (GTDB taxonomy): Bacteria > Bacteroidota > Bacteroidia > NS11-12g > UBA955 > VMCP01. The sequence continues at coordinate 2,828 of JAYYCN010000191.1, read as the reverse complement.
ATGATATATTCAACGGCTTTTACATCGTGATTGGTGGTTTTTTCAATTTCTTTTACCCTAAGAATTTCTTCATCCGACAGGTTTTCACTCCAGGGCATCAATGCTTCCACTGCTTTTTTCAATGTATCACGATCCAATCCTTTTAAGTTTTCCTCACTTAATGCTAGTAGATATTGTATTTCAACACGAATTCGATATTGTATCAATGCTGCTTCTGAAAAGTAAGGTTGTAATCCTTTGGTAACTCGTTGGTATCTACCGTCGATCGGGCTAATGGAATGGATATCCGACATATACTTCAAAAATAAGTCTAAAAAATCATCTAGACCCTAATCGCTCGGGGGAAATGCGTATTTTTGGTGTCTAAATATTTGTATGAAACGTCGATTATTCGCTCTTTTTTGTGCAATCCCGATGATTGCCTTCGCTCAAAGCGATTCCAAATTAACCTCTCCGGTTGATTCCGAGCAGAGTTTAACTAAACCAAAGGAACAGATATCCCCTGAAAAGGATAACATTAGTGAAGTAACCGATGCTCCAGGCGATACCATTATCACCATGCGAACACATCGGACTGTTAGAAAAATCACCTATGTTGGTCCACGGTACAAGCGTACACCTGTCAAGTACAATTACGTTTCTCATTTTGCCCTTGGAATGGACTATTCATCAGAGATATATGCCGACCTTTCGAAAGTAAATCAGAATGCTATTTATGGAGAGTATTTAACACGTTCTGGTGGTTTTAATATTTATGGAATAGGGTCAACGAAGTGGAGTAGAAACAACCCAACAATGGGGAGTTACGTTTGGGGACTCGGCGTAAACGTTAATCAATTTCATGAAGGAGATAGAAGTTATGTTGAGTTAAGTACGGATAGGGGAGATAGCGCGTTTACACAGTTAAGTACCATTTCTACCCAATTGTATTGGATGAACCGATATGAATTTCAAATAGCGAGAAGATTTTATCCATTTATAGGGTTAAATGCAGGTTTATTAATTAACAGTGCAAGCCAGACAACTAAGCCAGTAATGGGGCTTCAGGGATACGAGTCTGAAACACAGGAAAACGTTCATGGTCATGTGAGTACTTACTTCTCACCTGAGCTTGGGGCAAGACTTCGACTGAGTTCTTGGGTTAGTCTATCTGTCTCTCATGAATGGAGATTCGGCGGGACCACAGAAGTCGCAAACTTGGATAACAGTTCCTTTAATAATGTTCAGTTCGATTTAAAAACAGACCAAACCGAGATGCAGTCAAGTATGTGGAAAGTCGGTTTCTTGTTTGATTTAAGTGGTGGCAAATACGATAGAGAAAAAATTGCAGAAGGCTATTACGATACATCCATGGAGGTTCAACGTATAGAGCCCATAAATCGATACAGAAATAGGCCATGTCCGCCTTGTCCGTGTGCTACGCCAACCCGTGAAGCCAATCCGTCACCAGGCGGTTCAGGTCTTCAAATGAACGGTGGTTCATCACCTTCAAGAGGAAGTAGTGGAGGCGGTTCACGCTCTTTACCAGGCATAAGCCCAAGCAGTGGCGGTAGAATAAAGAGTTGATTCGTGGATTAAATAAATTGACCTGTATAACTACCCTTTGACTCTCTGATTTTTTCAGGTGGGCCTACGGCAACCACATTACCACCGCCTGAACCACCTTCAGGTCCTATATCGATCAGCCAATCAGCTACGCGAATAACGTCGAGGTTGTGTTCGATCACAACGACCGTATTTCCCTTATCTACCAATGTTTGTAGTACATTCAACAGTTGTTTGATATCGTCAAAATGTAATCCCGTGGTGGGCTCATCCAATATAAAAAGAGTTTTGCCCGTATCGCGTTTGCTCAGTTGTGTTGATAATTTCACACGTTGAGCTTCACCACCACTGATGGTTGTGCTACTCTGACCAAGGGTGATGTAACCAAGGCCTACATCATTCATGGTTCTAATCTTCCGATATATCTGAGGCACATTTTCAAAAAATTCAACGGCTTGTGAAACAGGCATTTCCAACACATCGTAAATACTCTTACCTCTAAATCGTACCTCTAAAGTTTCTCGGTTGTAACGTTTACCGTGGCAAAAATCGCAAGGTACTTCCACGTTGGGAAGAAAGTTCATCTCAATGATTTTCTTACCTCCACCTCGACAACCTTCACAACGTCCGCCTTTTACATTGAATGAGAAACGACCAGGTTTGTAACCTCTAATCTTTGATTCAGGTAATTGCGCAAACAAATTTCGAATCTCCTGAAATACTCCGACATAGGTTGCGGGGTTAGAACGTGGAGTTCTACCAATTGGACTCTGATCAATGCGTATGACTTTATCAATATGATTTAATCCAGTAACGCTCTTGTAAGGAAGAGGCCGTTGATGAGAACCGTAAATTTTATGCTTGGCAATAGGATAGAGGGTTTCATTGATTAAACTGGACTTCCCGCTACCACTGACTCCCGTTACGCAAACAAATACTCCCGTGGGAATATCAATATTAACATCCTTTAAGTTATTACCCGTGCATCCTTTTAATGAGATTTTTTCCTTCCCTGGTTTTCTTCTCTTTTCGGGTATTTCTATCGCGTTTCTCCCATTCAAGTAACTCGCTGTAACAGATTCTCCAGCAAGAAAATCCTTCACAGAAGCAGATGAAACAATATCTCCTCCTCGCTTGCCCGCACCAGGACCTATTTCCACCAACCAATCCGCTTCTCGCATCATGTCTTCATCGTGTTCTACTACGATGACTGTGTTTCCAATATCACGAAGCTCCTTTAAACTTTCAATGAGTTTTTGATTGTCTCTTTGGTGAAGTCCAAT
>JAYYCN010000190.1:0-3018 GCA_036161795.1 Bacteroidota bacterium | reverse complement strand
AAAACCTACGATACAAATGCCCAATTCAAACTGAAGTTTAAAAAAGATGCCATCAGAGAAGATTACAATCAAGTAAAAATCCTTTGCAAAAGGATTCCCGGATCATTTGATATCAGAGTCATCGGTGGCACCGATACGGTGATTTTGGATATTTATTCAAGTCCGAAAGACACACTGACCGATCTGATAACAGCCACTTTAAGTCGCGGTTATGAAGAATATTTATTTGAAATCATTACGAACGACTCCAATCAAAAGTCATTTGAAATTTATGGCATCAGCATTGAGTCTGATAAAAATACAGGACTACTTTATACAAGTGTAGGAATCAACGGTGCCGGTCACTACTCCATTATGAGAGAAAATCGTTTACCCCAACACCTAGAAACACTCTCTCCTGACGCGATTATTTTGGATATAGGTGCAAATGATTTTTACCGAGGTGGCATGAATAAAGAAAAGTTCAAAGGCAACTTGATTTCGATTCTTGAAATGTTTAAAACATATGCTCCCAATGCCCTAGTGATCCTTTCGAATAGTCAAGATATTTTACGTGGTGGTTATTCCGTAAGAGCTTGTTCTATGTTTTCATTAATGATATCGGAAGTGGCAAAATCTGAGAAGGTGGCCTTTTATGATTGGTATCGTGTTGCGGGGGGAAATCATTCCATGAAAATTTGGAAATCCTTACATCTTGCCAATAGAGATGGGGTTCACCTCACTCGTAATGGTTATGAGCTCAAAGGTTCGCTTATTTATCAAGCATTTAGAAAAACCTACAAACGTTTTTTTAATTCTGAAGAAAATTCCTTTATTATTCCATGTTTTGACTCTACACGGGGCGATTCTATTTTAGCTGCAGACTCTCAGAAAACCGCTGATAAACAATGGATCAATCATAAGGTAGTTCGAGGTGAAACGGCTTGGGGAATCGCTCAAAGATATAACGTGAGCGTCATACAAATTAAAGAATGGAATCGCTTATCTAGCTATGCATTACGACCCGGTCAAATTCTAAACGTACATACAGATTTCAATAGTGAACGTTTTGGTTTAAGTATTATAAATCCACCAAGTGAAAGTACCGAACCTGTTAAGATTCCACACAAGAACTCAACCGGAGGTTACAGTCGATCGTATAGATACCATACCATTAAACGCGGTGAGACATTATACAGTATTGCGCGTAAATTCAGAATGTCAGTGCGCCAATTAAAGCGGTTAAACGGATTGAGAAGCAATTTCATTAGAGCTGGTAAAAGACTTAAGGTAAAATAATGGCATTCAACTCCGTACAATTTTTCATTTTTTGGTTTATTCTTTACGGAGTTTATTTAACTATATTCCAACAGATTAAGGTAAGAAGTCTTGTTCTACTTTTGGGCAATATTACATTTTACGCCTTATTAAGCGGCTGGTCAGTTATTTTACTTTTCTTGGCGTCTTTTTTTGATTTCCTCATTGGAAAACGAATTAGCCAAACGGAAGACGAGTCCCATAAAAAGGTTTGGATGCGATTGAGCGTAATGCTCAATATCGCTTTAATTATAGGCTTTCGTCATATTACAGATTGGTTAGGATTGAATCAAATGGATTCTGAATGGCATTTCCCTATCCCTATTTTATTTATCGGTGTTTCCTTTTATGCTTTTCGTTCAATGAGCTATGTTTTTGATGTATACTATGAAAACATAGAAACGGCTGAGCAAAATTTGATTCATTACTGGACATATGCAAGTTTCTTTCCCATTATGCTTTCTGGTCCAATTCTCACAGCTTCGGATTTCCTTGATAAGCTGAAGTCAAATAATTGGGGAATTAGCAGCCGAGATATCTCGTTAGCTAGCTTTTACATCACTTTGGGTGTGGTAAAGAAATTTATTCTGGGTAATTATATCGCGATGAACTTCGTGGATCGAGTATTTGAGAGTTATTCATTTTTTACGGGTCTCGAAGTGTTCTTGGCTTCCTTTCTCCAAACGTTTTCACTCTATTTGGATTTCAGTGGTTACACGGATATTGCCTTAGGACTAGGGCTATTATTAGGATTTAATATCCCGGATAATTTTAATTTTCCATTCATGGCTCAAAACGTCACCGAATACTGGAAACGATGGCATATTTCATTGTCTAATTGGTTCAATGCCTATTTGTACTTCCCTCTATCCTATCGGTTGCGACAATTCAAGAAGTTTGGCACGAGTTTCAGTGTTTTTGTGGTTTTCTTAATTAGTGGATTTTGGCACGGCACATCTCCGAATTACTGGGTTTGGGGAATTATGCACGCCTTTTGTATGATTTGGGATATATTTTCATCTCAATGGCGTGTTCAATGGCGAAAAACAATACCCATGATACTTTACAAGCCCGTATCTATTTTCATGACATTTGGCTTTCTTACCTATAGTGGAATTTATTTCAAGGCAAGAAATATTAAAGCGGCAGACGGTATGATAAATAAAATGCTTGATGGAATAGATTGGTCCTTATTCCCTGATTGGTTTGATCTCTATAAGAACGTTGCACTCATGGGAATTGGAGTCATTATATTTCATTATTCAATGTCAGCGGTATATCCTAAAATTAAGACTTGGGTGCAAAACCAAACGTGGTTAATCAGCGCGATGGTTATGATTCTCACCATATTCATTGCTTATCAATTCAACCGTTTAGGAAGCCTGCCCTTTTATTATTTGCAATTCTAGATGAGCTCAAATATTGGCTGAATTGGATTTCTCCAAAGTTGCCAAGCACCCAACGGAAATAAAACCACAACCTATAGATGCGGTTTGATGGAAAATGCAAAAAGTTTACTGAAAACCAAAATATATGAGTAAAAGTAGTAAAACAAACCGCCGAACACTTCGGAGTTTATGCTTTTTGATATATATTGCCTGTTATGCAAAGAATACTGACTGCGCTCGTTTTAGTAATGCTTGTTTTTTTGAGCGGTTGCTCCAGTGAAGGTGCTGAAAAAGGCACTATTTTACTGCGAAATGTGGAATTTAATTTTTCAGG
>JAYYCN010000189.1:0-7118 GCA_036161795.1 Bacteroidota bacterium | reverse complement strand
TATTCCCAGAACTTGCATTTTCTTCCTGGGGATGATCAGGTTATTGTCTACGAGGATGAAACCGAAAAGGTGGAAGCATTATTGTTTTCTTCTGATTTGATTTTTTGCCTTGACTTTAATGTGCTCTACAGGATCAATACCCTTGGTGATAAGGTAGCGGAAGCAGGAAAAAACGGAGCGGAAATTGTGCTGATGGACCACCATCAAAACCCTGATGAATTTTATGATTATGCCTATTGGGATAATACCGCGAGTAGCACTTGCGAACTTGTGTTTGAGTTTGCTGAATCAGCATTTGGGCTAGATGCATTTAATCAAGACGCTGCCAATTGTTTATATACGGGTATGCTAACTGATACGGGAAGTTTTAAGTACAGTGCGACATCCCCTAAAACCCATAGAGTAGCTGCTTCATTGCTTGAGCTAGGAGCAGATCATGTCAGTATCAATGAGCGCATTTATAACACATTTTCGCCAACAAGAAGTAGGCTTTTTGGTTACTGTTTATACAAAAAACTAGAACTCCTGCCAGGACTTCGTACTGCGTTGATTTATCTAAGTGCCGAGGAGCTAGAAGAGTTCCAAGTGGTAACAGGGGACACCGAGGGCTTAGTTAACTTTGGCCTTGGCATAGAAAATATCGTTTTGAGCGTTCTAATTATTGATCGAACAGAGAGGGTAAAAATGAGTTTCAGAAGTAAGGGTGATTTTAAAGCCAATGAGTTTGCGGCTAAATTTTTCTACGGCGGTGGTCACATTAGCGCGGCAGGGGGTATGAGTGAAGAACCATTGGATCAGGTTGTAGCTAAGTTCAAACGTGAGATTGCTGCTTATAAAGATGAATTAAATGCCATTGAATTATGAAAAATAAAAAGCTTCAAATAGGTATTATTTCCGTTCTAGTATTGGCATCCGTCGCATTCTATATTTATCGGTCTTATTTCTCGTATAAAACAACAGAATCAGGTTTAAAATATAGATTTATTAAGGGTGAACAGGCAAATCAACCTAGAGGAGAAGGTTGGTATTGCTTAATGAATTATATGATTGTTGGCCCCAAAGGCGACACCATTGTGAGTTCCTACTTGGCAGATACCTTGATGGAAATACCGTATCCTACCGAAGCAAAAAATGAATTAACGGAAGCATTAATGCTCGCTACGGAAGGTTCAAAGGTTGAGGTATTGTTATCTACGGATAGCCTTAAATTAAAAAATTCTGGAGATTATAAAGTTCAGCTGCTTCCCGATGGAGAGCAAGCCAAGGTCATTTTTAATCTGGAAAAAGTAATTTCAGCTCAAGCATATTTTAAATATCTCGCTGAAAAATCCTTTAAGAGAACCATGGCTGAAAATAAAGCCATCGATGATTATTCCGAGAAGATCGGTGGTCAATGGTATTTGGACACCTTTACTATGGTTAAATACCGAGTTCAGAATATTCAAGACTCAGACTCATCATTTTGGAGGCAGCCAAATGTGATTAGTAATGCACCTTATCATAAAGCTTCGAGGGAATTAGAGTTTGATGCCCAAGTAAAGACTTTCGGAGGACCTTTGATTTTTGATAGCTATCTTGAAAACAGAAAATACAAGTCTGATTATTACGGAATGATCCAACCCATAAAAGCGCTTAATGTTCTTCCCTTTTATGTCAAAGAAGGCCTAGAAGTTGAATTTCTTGTTACTTCAGACATGGCATTTGGTCCACAAGGCCGTATCGGAGTACCTCCCTATACCCCCGTTTACATCAAAATTTATAACGTAAAACCAATTAAATGAGAAAAAACATCATCATCACGGGAGGCGCTGGCTTTATTGGATCCCATGTGATTCGTAGGTTTGTCCATCAATATCCCAACTATCATATCATCAATCTTGATAATTTGACCTATGCAGGTAACCTTGAAAATCTTAAAGATATAGAGTCCAAAGAGAACTACGAGTTCATCAAATGTGATATTACCAATACAAAGGAAATAGAAGGGATTTTTCAATCGAGAAACGTTCATTCGGTGATTCACTTAGCCGCAGAAAGTCACGTAGATCGTAGTATTACCAACCCCATTGATTTTGTCTTCACCAACGTCGTAGGTACGGTAATTTTATTGAATGCATTTAAGAGCTTTGGCGACACAGAAAACGGTAGATTTTACCATGTGAGTACGGATGAGGTGTACGGTACACTCGGAGAAGAAGGTAAGTTTACCGAAAGTACTCCCTATGATCCGAATTCTCCTTACAGCGCGAGCAAGGCAAGCTCTGATCATTTCGTGAGAGCATATGCCGAAACCTATGATCTTCCGGTGGTAATCAGTAATTGTTCCAATAATTATGGAAGCCATCAATTTCCAGAAAAGCTCATTCCGTTGATGATCCACAACATAAAAAATGAAAAGCCATTACCCGTTTATGGGAAGGGTGAAAACGTGAGAGATTGGTTATGGGTAGAAGACCATGCATCAGCCATCGATGCTGTTTTCCATAAAGGTAATTTGAGCGAAACCTATAACATTGGTGGTAATAACGAGTGGAAGAATATTGATTTGGTACGCAAATTATGTGAAATAATGGACGCAAAATTGGGTAGAGAAGCGCGTGAGTCAGCAAAACTTATCACATATGTGACCGATCGTGCGGGCCACGATTTTAGATATGCCATCGATGCTTCCAAAATTGAGAGCGAGTTGGGTTGGACTCCTTCTGTAAGTTTTGCTGAAGGATTTGAGAAAACCATCGATTGGTATTTAGAAAATGAGCATTGGTTAGACAATGTAACCAGCGGTGCATACCAAGACTATTACGAAACAATGTACGATCAGCGCTAATGAAGCCCATACAGATATACAATACACTTTCTCGAAAAACAGAAACATTCGAATCTCTGCATCCCAATAAAGTGGGAATGTACGTTTGCGGTCCCACTGTTTATGGCCCGCCCCATATGGGTCACATTAGAGGCCCTATTGTATTTGATGTATTTAGAAGACTTTTGGAATCACGTGGCGTGACCGTTCGATTTGTGAGAAATATTACCGATGTGGGGCACTTAGTTGGGGATGCAGACGAAGGGGAAGATAAGCTTCAAAAACAAGCACGATTAGAACAAATCGAGCCCATGGAAGTGGCACAATTGTATACTGATTCTTATCATTTGGCCATGGATGCGCTAAACGTCAAAAGACCTAGTATCGAGCCGAAGGCGAGTGGTCATATCATTGAACAGATTGAAATGATTCAGTCCATTGTAGACGCTGGTTTAGCGTATGAATCGAATGGTTCGGTTTATTTTGATGTTGAACAATACTCTTCAAAGGAAAACTATGGAGAGTTAAGTGGAAGGGTATTAGATGATTTGGTAGCGGGTGCAGGAGCAGAAAGCAGAACATTGGAAGGCCAATCAGAAAAGAAAAATGCCCATGATTTTGCCCTTTGGAAAAAGGCATCTCCAGAGCACATTATGCAATGGTCCAGTCCATGGGGGAAAGGGTTTCCCGGTTGGCACATCGAGTGCAGTGCGATGAGCGCAAAATATCTCGGTGAAACTTTTGATGTACACGGGGGAGGAATGGATCTATTATTCCCACACCACGAGTGTGAAATAGCTCAGAGTAAGGCGGCTCATGGTCACCAACCAGCGCGTTATTGGATGCATCACAATATGATTACCATTAACGGTCAGAAAATGGCAAAAAGCCTCGACAATGGAATAAAAGTCAGTGAACTTTTCTCAGGTAATCACCATTTGTTGAATAGAGGATTTAACGCAAACACATTGCGATTCTTTCTCTTACAAGCCCATTACAGGAGCACTTTAGATTTTTCTGAAGAAGCACTTGAGGCCTCTGAAAAAGGACTCAAGCGCATGTTAGAGGCTTGGAATAAAATAGGTAGCTTGAAGGCATCATCCGAGTCGAAGGCTGAGATCAGTAGGGTGGTTTCAGAACTGGAGGAAGCTTTGTGTGATGACTTAAATACCCCTATTGCTATTGCCCAATTATTTGAACTCTCCAAAATGGTTAATGCCTGTGCTGATGGAAAATATCCATTAACCAAGGAGGATATTGACCAAATCGCGAATGCGGTTGAGCAATATTTTTATGGTGTCTTGGGGATCCGCGCAACACAAGAAAGCCAATCAGGAGTTTTAGATAAGGTGATGGATGTATTGATTGATCTACGTTCAGAGGCTAAACAAAGTAAAGATTATGCTTTGAGTGATTCTATCCGTGATAAATTGAAAGAAAACGGTGTAGAACTAATGGATTCCAAAGAAGGTACCACCTGGAAACTACAATAAGATGCCTGGGCATTTTACTTTTTATACCGAGCAAATAAAAAATAACCAAGCCGTATTTTCAGAATCTGAGTCAAAACATATGGTTCAGGTATTGAGATATAACCAAGGTGATATCATCGAGTTTACCGACGGTAAGGGTACGATATTCAAAGGGTCTTTATTAGAAGCCTATCGAAAATCAGCTGTAGCAAAAGTTGAAGAAAAGACGAATTCAGATATACCAGGTACGGTACTTGTTCTCGGTATATTGAAAAGTTCGGATAGAATGGAAACGGTTGTAGAGAAATGTGTAGAGTTGGGTATCAACACCATTCATCTCATGCCTTCGGAAAATTCCGAACGTAAAAAAGTCAATTTGGATAAATTGCATAAAACGGCTATTGCTGCTATGAAACAATCACATGGTAATTATCTACCTAGCATCAAGGTATCTTCAATTCAAGAGATTATTCAAGAATACGGGGATAAATTGATGCTTGCACATTGTCATGATGGATTTAAAGCACTGCCAACAGTATTAAACCGTAGTTCTATTGTATGCGTGGGTCCTGAAGGCGATTTCTCTGAAAAAGAAATTGACTTATTTAAGGCTGCAAAGGCAACCGAAATTTCTTTGGGGAAACGAATACTCAGAGCAGAAACAGCGGCCATTGCCGCCATTACCTTAGCGAATTTAAACGCGTAATTGCGTTTTTAAGCATTTACTTAACGATACTTTCAATAGGGTGGTAACACCTTTGTATGGTCGAAGGGCGATGACGGTACCGGGTCTGTCGATGAAGTGAAATTAATCTTAAAAACGAAATGAAAAATTTATTGAATTCAGTCCGTTTATACGGAAATGTTGGAGGCGATCCCATGGTGATGCAGTTTGACAGTGGGAACAAGTTGGCTAAATGGAGTTTGGCAACTCATGAGAAGAAGAAAAATGTGAAGGGAGAGTTGTTAGATGACGTGCAGTGGCACAATTTGATTGCGTGGGGCTCTTTGGCTACGATGGTTGAGGATTACGTGAAGAAGGGAATGAAGTTATCCATCGAAGGCAAGCTTGCTTACCGGAGATATACCAATAAGGATGGGGAAGAGAAACAAGTAACAGAGGTAATTGTGAAGGACATTCTTTTGGTTGAGAAAAAAATCCAACGTGAGGAAGAAATAGAGACCGACGATAGCGAAGACATGCCGTTTTGATTTCATGGTAATAACAAACTAGGTACGTTGTCTATTAAGGGGGCTTTCGCCCCCTTTTGTATTTTTTGCAAATACATGGTAATAAAATATATATCCAGTCATAGGGGAAGGGCTTTTGGATTTGGTTCAAATTATAAAAGCCATGGATACTCAAAAGAAATATTGCCTAGAATGTGAGGATGTGATTAGAGGTAGAATAGACAAAAAGTTTTGTTCAGATGCCTGTCGCTCGCTTTATCACAACAGACAAAATGCTGTAAGATCTACCACGCTTAAATGGATTGATAAACGATTGAAGAGGAATCGAAACATTCTGGAAAAATTATACGATCGCTGCGATCCAAAATACGAAGTTCCCCTTAAACAAGTTGAACATATGGGCTTTACTTTTGACTTTTATACGCACAAAGAAACCTTTGAAAAAAAAGAGTACGTTTTCTGCTATGAGTATGGTTACAAAATGCATAGCGATAAATATGTGGAGGTCATTAAACACAACCTGTTTGGCGATGGTCTTGATTTAATTGCGTAAATTTGCGGGTTCATTTGCCCTGCAATGCCAAGAAATAAATTTTCACCCGTAAATTCCTCTAGTCCAAAACCCCAAAACGAGTCCAAAGGACAGGGTGAAGATAAAGAATCTAGACCACCTAAAAACGATGCCCTGCCTCGTAAATTTTTTGATAGATCAGAAGGTCCAGTATCCAATAAACGTGACTCAAGAAATGAAGGGTTTGATAGAAAACCCCGAGAGAATAAGGGAGAAGGTAGAAATGGGGGTAATCGATATGGAGGCAATCGTAACTTCAGGTCAGGTGATCGTAGAGAGGGTTTCAAAAAAAATGATCGAAACGATAGATCAGATGACAGGGACCAAGGAAAAGATAGAGGCAGTCGTAACTACCGATCAAGCGATCGAAGAGAAGGCCTTAAAAGATATGATCGTAACAATAAATCACCGGGTAGAAGTTTTGACGACTCAGATAGAAGGAATAAAGGATTTAAAAAGCCAAACCCTGATGGTGTGGATGTAAACTCAGAGAATAGAAATTACCGAGGAGGTAAATTAAACTACAGGGATAATCGAAATGAGGATGTGTCTTCACCAAGAGGTAGAGAGGATCGTAGAAGCACTAGAAATGGAGATCAACGCGGTGGATTTAATCGGGGAGGATTTAAAGGCAGAGATACTGGGTTCCGCAGGAATAATAATCGAGATTTCGATCGTCGCATATCAGATGATCGCAATCATGAAGGGGATAAAAATACGAACAAAGATTCTGGTAATAATACTTATCAAAGAAGGAGTCACGATCGTAGAGGCAAGAATGATTTCCGCGATAGGAAGCCTAAAAAATTTAATAAACGCGACCCTTGGAATGAGGAAAACGAAGTTTTTACTCCAAAACGTGTAAAAAGAGAACGAGTAGAGAACCCAGAAACGCGTTCAAAATTCGGTTATAAGGGAAGCAATAAAGAGCTAGAAAAAGCAGGTAAAGATTTGCAAAAAGGCTCTGATTTATTAAAATCTGAGATTCGTTTGAATCGTTACATTAGCAATAGTGGACTTTGCTCTAGACGAGAAGCAGATACATTCATTTTACAAGGCTTAGTCACGGTCAACGGTG
>JAYYCN010000188.1:0-3524 GCA_036161795.1 Bacteroidota bacterium | reverse complement strand
CTGTGTGATTTTTACAGGGGTGTTGTTTGGGATAACATCTAAAATGTTGATGGGAACAAATCCAATTTGAAATCCATACGAATAGAGCTTCCCAAATAAAGGTGTGTTGATCATGTTTTAGTTTAGTGGTTGTTACGATCTTAAACCACAATTGTTGTTAAATCGTAATGTCTATAAAACGATTGGGTTAATTTCCATTTTTCGAATCAAGTAAGATCTCTCAATCAAAAGAGCAATTATTTCTCGTTATCACTTAATAAAAAACAATAATTTTGCGGTAATGGGAAGAATGTTCGAAAAACGCAAACACAAGATGTTTGCTCGGTACGATAGGATGGCAAAGCAATTTACCAAGTTGGGTAAAGAAATTGCGATTGCCGTTAAGATGGGTGGAGAAAACCCTGAATACAATCCCCGATTGCGTTTGGCTATGCAAAACGCAAAGACCGTTAACATGCCTAAGGATCGCGTTGAAGCAGCAATTAAGCGTGCTTTAAGTAAAACAGAGGGAGACTATGAAGAAGTTCGATACGAAGGATATGCGCCCCATGGAATTGGTATTATTGTAGAAACAGCCACTGATAATCCGACCAGAACAGTAGCGAATGTTCGAATGCATTTCAATAAAAGCGGCGGATCACTGGGTAAAACAGGATCGTTGGATTTTAATTTCACCCGTAAAGGAGTATTCAAAATCGCTAAACAAAATTTAGAAGGAAAGGATCTTGATGAGTTTGAATTAGAACTGATCGACTTCGGATTGGATGATTTTGCCATCGATGAAGATGAGCTCTACGTGTATTCAGGCTTCAATGACTTTGGTACCATGCAAAAAGCACTGGAAGAAATGAATATTGAGGTGAGTAATGCCGAACTTCAATATATTCCTAATTCATATGTGGAGTTATCTTCTGAACAGGCAGAAGAAATATTGAACCTCGTTGAAAAACTAGAAGGTGACGACGACGTTCAAAACGTATATCATAACCTAAATTAATCTTTAGGACAAGTAGGGCATTCGTAATCGTATTTGGTTGGGAAATCTGCCTTTACCCAAATATACTGTTCGGGGTTTCTCGGATCGTTAGATACAATTCGAATACCAATCGACTTTTTACCGGTTTTAGTAACGGTATCAAATCGGAAATTAAGCGCTTTTGTTTCTCCTGGTTCGAGTATTGCATTATTGTTTTCGAGTTGTATGCAAGGGCAATCAGGATTCATTTGGTGAATGATGAGTGGCTTCTTTCCCGTGTTTTTCAAATTAAAAGAGCCATTGAGAAACCCACCCGAACGTTGTTTCCCAAAGTCGATTGAGCCCTCTTTGATTTCTAATTTCTGTGCCCTTTTCAATTGACGTTTGCTCATTTCTGGGAAAAATTGCTTTCTCTGATAACTCACCCGCAAACTAGCCATCGGGGTTCCTCTATTATTTGACTGTATTGCTAATTCAAATTCGCCATATCCGTATCCTGGTGCTATTTCCCCGTCTAACGTGATCTTGATTTTACCAACTTCACCCGGTTCCAATGATGTGGGTACTTCAACCTTAGCATACTTTGGAAGCCGGTGTGGTACCATTACATGTAAATAAGAAGTGTATTCTGAGGAGTTGATGACGCGAATTTCTTTGGTGGTCGTCTTGTTATCATACAGTGGCTCAAAACTGACATGCACTCGCTCAAAGTCTAATCTACCCACATGGGGTATTTTGAAATTGTTAGGTATGGTTTTTGGTTTTACAACTACACCTTTAATCGCGAGAAATTGTATGGGACTAACAGGAGAGTTTGTGTAGACCGTGAGTGTTTTGTCAAATTTCCCGACACGGTTTGTTGTTTCGTATCGAGCGTCTACAAAACCAAATTCACCAGGTTGAATGCTGTCTTGGCTCCAGGTAGGAGAGGTGCAACCACAACTAGATTCTACTTTATTAACGAGAACTGCACGATCGGTTAGGTTTCTAAATCGAAATCGGTGGGTGGCAAACTTCATACTTTCTTTCAATTCGCCAAAGTTGAATTCGCGTTCATCAAAAACAACGCCTTTGCGTCCCTCTGGTGTATCCTGAGCAAGGAGATCTGTGATACTGACAGATAGGATAATAAACGCAACTATGGCTGTTCGAATGTAGAAATGTGAAAGAATAGAATTCTTCATATATACGGTATCAGGGAGACGCTCATAATTAGTAAGTAGTTGCATCGATTCTCAAAAATAAACATCGTTTTATGAAACCATATGATCTTACCCTTCGTAAATGTGATTTATTCGGTAAAAATGGTCAAAACGGGACATCTATGAAAAAACATGCTTTTTTTTCTTAAGTGAATTGATTTTGAGAAAAGAAAAGTGTAATTTTGCCGTCCTTTTTGGGAAAAAATATGCCTACTATTCAACAATTAATTAGAAAAGGACGCAAGGAGATGGATACTAAAAGTAAGTCTCCAGCTTTGGACTCGTGTCCTCAGAGAAGGGGGGTTTGTACCCGTGTATATACTACTACACCTAAGAAGCCTAACTCGGCTTTGAGAAAGGTAGCACGTGTGCGTTTAACCAACGGAAAAGAAGTGAATGCTTACATCCCGGGTGAAGGTCACAACTTACAGGAGCATAGTATTGTATTGGTACGCGGAGGAAGGGTGAAAGACCTTCCAGGTGTTCGTTACCATATTGTACGTGGTGCATTGGATACCGCTGGTGTTGAAGGTAGAAACCAGAGAAGAAGTAAGTACGGAACCAAAAAGCCTAAAAAAGGATAAGACATTAGAATATCATGAGAAAGTCGCGCGCTAAAAAACGTCATTTAACTCCAGACCCTCGTTTTAACGACGAATTGGTCACTCGTTTTGTAAACGGGATGATGTTGGACGGTAAGAAATCTACTTCTTTGAAGATTTTTTACTCTGCCATCGATATTGTTGGAAAGAAGATAGAAGAAGAACCAGGTATTGAGACATGGCGTAAAGCTATGAACAACGTAATGCCATCTGTAGAAGTTAAGGCTCGCCGTGTAGGTGGTGCAACTTTCCAAATTCCTACAGAGATACCACAGAAGCGTAAAGTAGCTCAGGGAATGAAGTGGTTGATTGGATACGCTCGTAAGCGCAACGAAAAGAGTATGCCTGAGAAGTTGGCAGCAGAAATCATCGCAGCATCAAAGAGTGAGGGAGCTGCAGTGAAGAAGAAAGAAGATACTCACAAAATGGCAGAAGCAAACAAAGCATTCTCACACTTTAGAGCATAACCTAAATGGCACGCGATTTAAAATTTACTAGAAACATTGGTATTGCTGCTCACATTGACGCAGGTAAAACAACTACTACAGAGCGTATCCTTTATTACGCTGGTGTAAATCATAAAATTGGTGAGGTTCACGACGGAGGTGCAACCATGGACTGGATGGAGCAAGAGCAGGAGCGTGGAATCACAATTACATCTGCTGCTACAACGGTTTTCTGGAACTACCGCGATAAGAAATACCATATTAATATAATCGATACTCCAGGTCACGTTGACTTTAC
>JAYYCN010000187.1:0-2985 GCA_036161795.1 Bacteroidota bacterium | reverse complement strand
TATATTCAGAATAGATGTTTTGAGCGATGGTGGAAATCCTGTCTTCATCGATAATGTAAATATGGGGAATTGGTATGCGGGTTTTGATCAACTAAAAACAGATGATATCAACATTAATGTTTTCCCTAATCCTGCTGATTCGAAGTCTCAATTATCGCTTGATGTAAAAAGAGGAGGCGTTTACGCTAACATAAGTTTATATGATATGACAGGAAGAGAAGTGAAGCACATATTCAAGGGTGCATTGGCAATTGGGCTTAATAATTGGGATTTAGATCGTGAAAATTTACAAAACGGTATATACATGGTACGTATTACCACTAACATGGGAACATTTACTCAAACCTTAATCTACGGAGTTAAATAAAATGGAGAACTTAGTCATCGTTGAGTCGCCTGCAAAGGCAAAAACAATCGAAAAATTTCTAGGCAGTGGTTTTAAGGTGGTATCCTGTAAAGGACACATACGAGATCTCGCAGATGGTAATGAAGCCATAGACGTAGAGAATGGATTTCAACCAAAATATATTGTTTCCAAAGAGAAGCAACCGGTTGTAAAGGAGTTAAAAGCGTTAGCGAAAAAAGCAGATATCATATGGCTAGCAACGGATGAGGACCGCGAAGGAGAGGCCATTTCTTGGCATTTATTTGAGGAATTAAAACTCAAAAAGGAAAACACCAAGCGTATTGTATTTAACGAAATTACCAAGCCGGCTATACAACGAGCGGTAGAGAATCCTAGGGATATTGATCAATTTTTAGTAGATGCACAGCAAGCTCGCAGAATTCTTGATAGAATCGTAGGTTATACACTTTCACCTGTTTTATGGCGACAAGTTAAACCTAAGTTGAGCGCTGGTAGAGTGCAATCTGTAGCCGTTCGTTTGGTTGTTGAGAGAGAAAGAGAAATACTCAATTTTATTGAGAAAAGTGACTTTAAAATCACAGCAACCTTTATAACCGAGAAAGGCAAGTCATTTAAGGCCGAGGTTTCTCAGCGGTTTAAAGATAAAGATGCTGCTTTTAGTTTTCTTGATGGTATCAAGGATGCTGATTTTAACATTACCGATATCGAGGTAAAACCTGCTTATCGCAGTCCATCACCTCCATTTACGACTTCGACCTTACAACAAGAGGCGTCGAGGAAGTTAGGATATAACGTTTCTCGAACTATGCAGTTGGCTCAGAAGCTTTATGAAAACGGTCACATCACCTACATGAGAACAGATTCTACCAACTTGAGCCAAACAGCTATAGATGGAGCCAAACAAGAGATCGTAACGGCATATGGTGAAAACTATTCTCATCCGAAAAACTTTGCTACTAAAAGCGATAACGCACAAGAGGCGCACGAAGCGATAAGGCCAACCTATTTCAATAAACATCAAGCTGGCTCAAATCCACAGGAAGTTCGATTATACGAGTTAATTTGGAAAAGAGCTATTGCCTCACAAATGGCCAAAGCGCAATTAGAGAAAACGATATTCAGTATCAGTAATTCAGTTGAAAGTACTTTGTTTAAATCACAGGGTGAAGTGATTAAGTTTGATGGTTTTCTAAAGGTTTATTTAGAGAGCTCCGACGATGAGAATGATGAAGAGGCCGAAGGATTACTTCCGAAGGTAACAAAAGGCGAACCACTAAGCTATTCAGAAATCAAGGCGAATGAGAAATTTGCAAAACATCCCCCTCGTTATACGGAAGCGTCGTTAGTGAAGAAATTAGAGGAGTTAGGTATTGGTAGGCCTTCGACCTACGCACCAACCATACAAACCGTTCAAAAACGCGGTTATATTGCTCAGGAAAGCCGTGACGCGAAACAACGTTATGTACCTGAATTGATTTTGAAAAACGGCGAGCTCAAGGAATCAAGTACCAAGGAAAATTACGGTGCTGAAAAGAATAAACTGTTCCCTTCAGATATTGGAATGCTCGTTACCGACTTTTTATCTGAAAATTTCAAGCAAATCATGGATTATGGTTTTACAGCCTCAGTAGAAAAAGAATTTGATGAGATTGCCAAAGGCTTACAGGGATGGCAGAAGATGCTCGGTGAGTTTTACAAGCCATTTAAAATAACCGTAACTGAAACCACGAAGAATGCAGGAAGGGTAAGCGGAGAAAGGATTCTTGGTAAAGATCCAGTAACAAACTTGACCGTTCTAGTGAGAATGGCAAAATACGGTCCGATGGTTCAGTTGGGTTCTAGGGAAGAAACGGAAACACCTTCATATGCTAGTCTATTAAAGACACAGAGATTAGAAACCGTAACCTTCGATGAAGCAATAGCGCTGCTATCCCTTTTCAATCATGGATTTGAGTTTGATGGTGATAAAGTACAAGTGGGTAATGGCCAATACGGTCCATATCTGAAATTCCGAGAAAAATACATCAACCTTAAAGCTGAGTCAGAGGTAATTTCACTGAACCAAGAGCGAATCAATGAAATCATTACTGAGTTTTTAGCTTCCCCTAGTTTGCCCAGGGATTTAGGCGAATATGAAGGTCATGCTGTACAGGTTAATAAAGGTCGTTTTGGACCGTATATAAGGTATCAGAGTTTATTTGCAAGTATACCTAAAGATGAAGATCCATTTGAGATTAATTATGAGCGCGCTGTTGAATTGATCGAAAAGAAAAAAGAAGACGAAAGGCAGAAAATGCTCAAAACCTTTGAGGGTCACGATGATATGTCGGTTCAAAAAGGTCGATATGGCCCTTTCATCAAATATGGCAAACTCAACTTAAAAATCCCAAAGGATACTGAAATCGATGATATTACGGTAGAGATGATAGAGGGATTGGCTAAAGAGGCCAAACCAAAGAAAAAAGCAGCTACAAAAACTACCAAAGGAAAAGCCAAAAAGAAATAGTAAATTTCAGTATTGGTTGACCACACAAAATTACATGCATTAATTAATTTATTGGATGACCCCGATAAAGAGGTTGTGGATATCGTTGAAGATCAAATCCTACAAAGTGGAG
>JAYYCN010000186.1:0-5693 GCA_036161795.1 Bacteroidota bacterium | reverse complement strand
TGTCTAGTTTTGAAGCAGGACATATCACCAAAGTATTGGCAATGTCATTACTTCCGGGTGTTATAGCAGGTTTGATGTTGCTAAATCAGAAAAAATGGCTGCAAGGAGGTGTTGCACTTGGGTTGTTTTTTGGGATGTTGATTAACTACTTTCACTACCAGATTGCGTACTACGCAGGTATTATCATGCTTGTCTATGCGGTGGTTGAATTGTGGGCAAGTAGAGAAAGTAAAGATTGGAATTCTTTTGGGTCGAAGATTGGTGTAATGTCCTTGGCATCTTTATTAGCGGTTTTAACTTCTGTTGGTAAGATTTATGATACCATGCAATATTCTAAAGCGACCATGCGTGGTGGTTCAGAAGTGACAAGTGAAATGCCATCAAAAGGAGAATCCCAAGTAGGTGCAAATGGGTTGGATATTGACTATGCTTTTAGTTGGAGTTATGGTTTGTCAGAGACTTTCACTTTGTTTGTACCCCGATTCAAAGGTGGTAGTTCAAATGAATTGGTTCCAGAATCAAACCCTTTTGGAGTAGAACGACTACCTACCTATTTTGGGGAAATGCAGTTTACAAGTGGCCCGGTGTATATGGGGGCCATATTGGTGTTTTTGTTTGTTCTAAGTGTGGTATTCAGTTTTAAACTGAAGCGTTGGAAGACCAAGAACGATGACTACGACCTGTACAGGAGAATCGTCTCATTTGGTTTGGTTACTGTTGTTGTTTCTATTCTACTTTCTTGGGGAAAATACTTTTTCCTGAATGAGTATTTATTCGAGTACCTGCCATATTACAATAAGTTTAGAACGCCCATGATGGCCTTATCTATCGCACAGGCGGTTATACCATTTATTGCCATTTACGGATTGTATAAAATCTTAAGTTTCCCTTATAAACCCGAGCAGTTGAAATCCATGTTTAAAACAACTTGGATGACGGCGGCTATACTTTTGGGAATCACCATAATTATAGCTTATGGTCAAGGTCTAGACGGTCCTTCTGATGCTCAATACACAAAATCAGGAAATGCACAAGTTATTCAAGTTTTTAAGGATTTAAGGTCTGATTTGTTGTGGGGCGATATTTGGCGCTCTGCGATTTTCTTGGTTATTACAGTGGGCTTGGTTTGGGCAGGAATAAATAGAAAATTAAAAGCAATGCAAATCGGTTTGATTTTGACAGCAGTGGTAGCCATCGATTTAATAGGAGTTTCAGGTCGCTACCTAACCGATGAGCAATGGGTTGATAAAGAAGAAGAAACAGAGATTCAACCTTCAATACTTGATCAACAGATTATAGAAGTGAATAAGGATAATTCGCGCGTCTTTGATTTGAGGTATAGTCCGTTTAATGATAATCATTCTGCACCCTTCCATCGTAATGTTGGAGGCTATCATCCAGCTAAATTGAGTAGGTATCAAGATATTATCAGTTACGGTATCACTAAAAGTGGCCAGCAGTTATCAAGTGATGTAATCATGAATAATCAAGTGTTAGATATGCTGAATTGCCGATATGTGTTAACCAAAGATCCTAAAACTGGAAAAGAAGATGCCATGTTGCGATCTACTGCATTAGGTCAAGCTTGGTTTGTGGATTCTGTAGAAAAAGCATCGGATGCCAAATCTGCTTTAAACTTGTTGAGTAATCGAGACCTTTCTAAAACTGCCATCATAGAGGATAAGTTTGAAAATAAACCATCTAAAACGATTTATGGTATGGATTCTTCTAGCGCTAGAATGATCCGGGTTAAACGTTACACCTCAGACTCAATAAATTACGAAGCAGAAGTCAGCGATAAGAGTCTAGCCGTGTTTAGTGAGATTCATTATGACGAAGAGAATGGTGCCTGGAAGGTCTATATAGATAGTGAACCGGCTACGCCACTGCAGGTAAATTACATACTAAGAGGTGTTGAGATCCCTAAGGGTAAACATAACATACTTTGGGTATATGAACCAGCCGATCGCGGGACGATGATCGCTTTAGAAACTGCGAGCTCAGCTATATTAATTCTCGCGTTGTTTGGTGTGATTGCTCTTCCTGCTTTCAGAAAAGAAGAGGATGATTAACCCCGTTGTAAGTCTAATCACCATTAATTATAATAATTTAGGGGGTTTAAAAGCTACTCACAAATCGGTTATATCTCAAGATGTAAAATGTTCCGATTATGAATGGCTTATCATCGATGGTGGGAGTACAGACGATTCAAAAAAGTTTATAGAAAGCATCAACGAGCATATAGATTATTGGGTTTCTGAACCAGATAATGGTATCTACGACGCAATGAATAAGGGCATCACAACGGCCAAAGGAGATTATCTATGGTTTATGAACAGCGGTGATAGATTTCATCATGAACAGTCGTTAAAGGATGTAATAAGCGCTATTGAGCAAAACCCAAAAGCGGATGTATTTTTTGGAGATACCGATTTTGTGGATGATAAATACCAATCGATTGGTTTAATTTCTGAACTGAAACCGCAAAAGTTTCCCGAAAAAATTACCAAGTCATCTTTTCGTTTTGGTATGAATATCTGCCACCAGAGCATCATTGTTAGAACCTCTTTATCGCCGAAGTATAATTTAGAGTTTAAGCAGGCATCCGACATCGATTGGATACTCAATGTGCTTGAGTTAAACCCACTAACACATAAAGTTCCTGGTGTGCTCTCAGACTTTCAAATTGGAGGAAGTAGTACCAAGAATTCTCGAAAAGCTATCAAAGAGCGTTACGAAATATTCAAAAATCATTTTGGATTTTTACCCAATTTACTCGCCCATCTATGGATAGTTATTCGAAGGGTTTTATTTAATTTGAAGGGTCGTTCAGGAGCTGCATAGGCATGAGTAATACGCAAAGAATCGATAAAAGTCTATTTGAAGGGAAGCATTATTTGGGTAAACCTGCCGATGCGGACGATTTGCTTGTGAAACGACGTATCGCAATTCTGAAAGAGTTTCAGGCTTTTTGGGATAAGGAATCGAACCTGGTTGATATTGGATGTGGCAATGGGAATACTATTTTACCTTTGGCAAAAGAGTTTAATAAGGTCATCGGGCTAGAATATGCTCCCGACCATCAAGTGGATTTCGAAAATCTTAAAAATGAACTGAATGCAGAAAATGCAAGTTGGAAGCAGCACGACATTTGCACCTCGCCCTTAGAATCAAAAGTTGATCGTTTGATCAGTTTTGAGGTAATCGAACATTTACCCACAGAAGAGGGTGTCAAGAATTATGCAGCCTCGCTAAATAAAGGTGGTCTCTGCGCAATATCCGTCCCAAATAAATGGTGGATTTTTGAAACACATGGAGCATCACTCCCTTTGCTTCCATGGAATAGAGTGCCTTTTTTCTCTTGGTTGCCTAAACCTATTCACGAGCGTTTTGCATTAGCTCGTATTTATACGAAAAAGCGGATTACTGCGTTATTAGAGGACTCGGGGTTTGAAGTATTGGAAACAAAATTAGTCACAGCACCGATGGATGTCATCAAATGGAAACCCCTACAACAAATTCTAAGGAAATTATTCTTTGGAAATCATACCACCATAGTGCCATTTAAAGCCGTCAGTATCATGGTGTTTGCAAGAAAGAAATAAAAACAAATGAAGTATATATTTTTAATCATTAGTCTCTTTACCGCATTCACCGCGAGTGCTCAAAAGCCAGACAAGCATTGGTATCATTCAAAACCAACTCGCTCCAATATGGGCATTGACCTTGATAAGGCCTATGCCTCTGAGTACGTGAAAAGAGAAGCTAAAGACATCGTAGTTGCCGTAATTGATGGCGGAACAGATGTAAATCACGAAGATTTAAAAGAAGTTCTATGGGTAAATACAAAAGAAATCCCTGGAAATGGACGCGATGATGACAAAAACGGATACATTGATGATGTTCACGGCTGGAATTTCATCGGAGGTCCCAATCACACCATGGTTGGAGGTGATAATCTAGAAATTACTCGTTTAGTTGCAAAATGGGATGAAGACTACAAGGATGGTGGTGATATCAACGATCCATCGTACCAATTTTATCTCAAAATGAAAGAGGATGTTCAGAAGAATAGAGATGGTGCCCTCGCGAGTTATAACAAAATACAGAAGGTTTCAGAGGTACTTACTCAACTAAAAGAGATGTTGGGTAAGGAAAATCCAACGGCTGAAGAACTAGAAAATATTTCAGGCGATGGAAATATGATCACCGTGTTGGGTAAAGGCATCGCAAAAATGATGAAGCAGCAGGGTACTAGTTTCAAAGACTTTGAGGAGGAAATTAAGGGTCAATCAAATTACTTTTACAACAAGGCTAATTTCCATTATAATATAGAGTTTAATTCTCGCATGATCGTCCAAGACAATTATAGTAATTCTTCTGAGAGGTATTATGGTAATTGGGATGTGGTTGGACCGGATGCAGGACATGGAACCCATGTGGCAGGAATTATTGGTGCCAAAAGAGGAAATGGTATCGGTTTAGACGGCGTTGCCGATCATGTGAAGATCATGGTGGTGCGTGTAGTACCGGATGGAGACGAAAGGGATAAGGATGTTGCAAATGGCATCCGTTATGCGGTAGATATGGGAGCTCAAATCATCAACATGAGCTTTGGTAAAGGATATAAGTGGGACAAGAACATTGTTGATTCTGCTGTGGCCTATGCAGAGAGTAAAGGGGTTTTACTGGTACACGCTGCAGGAAATAATTCTTGTAATAACGATATCAAGGGCAATTACCCGAACGATACCCTTTGGGGTGGAATAACTTTTGCCTCGAACTGGATAGAAATTGGAGCGAGCCAATTAAAAAAGAAGGAATTGGCGACAGGTTTTTCCAATTACGGTAAGGATAACGTGGACATATTTTCTCCAGGACGCGATATTTATTCGAGCATTCCAGATAATAAGTATGCCTATTTCAATGGTACAAGTATGGCTTCTCCAGTAGCGGCTGGCGTAGCAGCTTTGGTTTGGAGCCGTTATCCTGAATTAACCGCTATTCAGTTGAAAGAAATCATAATGGAGTCGGGTAAAAAAATAAGGAATAAAGTGATTTTACCAGGTACCAGCGATAAAATTCGTTTTAAAGAGTTGTGCCGCAGCGGTCGTTTAATCAATGCTTATAATGCACTGAAACTTGCAGACGAAAAGACTAAATAAATAGGGATAATTCGCGGTAGAATTTTGCGGAGGGGAATCCCATTACGTTGTAGAAACAACCGTTGATTTTCTTCACGCCTATTACTCCCATCCAATCTTGGATTCCATAGCTGCCAGCTTTGTCAAAGGGCTGGCAGTTTTGTATGTATTCCTTTATTTCAATCGAGCTTAACTCTTTAAAGGTTACCTCTGTAGATTCATGGAAGGTATGCAATTTATCATCTGTCCTTAGGGTACAACCCGTATGAACAATATGTGTTCGATTTGACAGCATATGGAGCATCGTTTCTGCTTCGTTGGCGTCCTTCGGTTTATTCAATACCCTATCGTCAATGCAAACGATAGTATCAGCGGTTACCAATACACAATCGCCAATTTCTTCTTTGTAATGGCCACTTTTATGTTCCGATAGAAACCGACAAACCTCTGCGCCTTTAAGGTTATTTGGGTAGGATTCATCTGCATCGATTTGAACAATGTCAAAATCAAAGCCGGCAAGTTTAAAAATCTCGTGTCTTCGAGGTGATT
>JAYYCN010000185.1:0-3227 GCA_036161795.1 Bacteroidota bacterium | reverse complement strand
GTACTCAATCTATGGGCTATAACAACCGCTGTGCGGTCTTTTAAAAGAAGCTCAATAGCCTTTTGAATGAGGTGTTCAGTTTGAGAATCGATGGCGCTTGTCGCTTCATCCAATACAATAATATCTGGATGAACTGCCAATGCTCGTATAAAGGAAATAAGCTGCCGTTGGCCTTGTGACAAACTCATGCCTCTTTCTTGAACATGGTAATCAAATCCACCAGGTAATGCATCAATAAATTCGTAAGCACCAATTTCTCTGGCTACCTTGATCATACGATCGGCTGAAATATCCGTGCTTTTTAATACCAGGTTATTTCTAATACTTCCAGAGAATAAAAATACATCTTGTAGCACAAATGCTATGCGCTTTCTAAGAGATGAAATCTCATATTCAGCAATGGGCGTGTGATCAATTCTGATTTCACCTTTTTGCGGAAGGTATAGATGCGTAATTAGACTGGCAATAGTTGTTTTTACAATGCCTGTCGCACCAACTAGGGCCAACGATTTTCCAGCTTCAACGGTGAAACTGATGTTTTTTAATATCCAATCTTCATTTTTGTAAGCGAACCACACCTGATCAAATTCAACCATGCCCTTCAATGAAATAGGAGTTTGTATTCCCGTTGGTTCAATGTGTTCTTCCGCATCTATTAGGTTAAAGATTCTCTCGGAAGCGACAATTCCCATCTGGATATTATTAAAGCGATCGGCAATGGCTCGAATAGGGCGAAAAAACAAGTTTACAAACATGATAAAAGCTGTTATTTCACCTAATTCTATTTTAAAGTCAAACATCAAAATACTACCGTAAGAAATGATAATAGCAAATGATAA
Source organism: Bacteroidota bacterium (assembly GCA_036161795.1). GTDB lineage: Bacteria > Bacteroidota > Bacteroidia > NS11-12g > UBA955 > VMCP01. The sequence goes on along the minus strand of JAYYCN010000185.1, from coordinate 2,388 downwards.
AGCCACCAGAATTTCCACTACAGGGAAAAAGATACTGTAATAAAGTACACTTCGAATATTGGCATCTCGGTGCTTAGTATTAATCGCTTTGAATTTTTCATACTCTCTTAATTGCTGGTTGAAAAGCTGTACAATTTGCATTCCAGTAATTCTTTCTTGTAAAAAGGCGTTGAGGTTAGATACTTGGTTTCTTACCTCCTGGAAGGTATCACGTATCCCTTTACGAAAGATGTTTGCCGCGTACAAAAGAATGGGTACTACACTGATGGTCAGAAGTGTCAGTTTTACATTGATACAGAACATGCACGAAAGTATGGCTATAATCTGAATCAAATCTCCTAAAATGGTGATGATTCCCGCCGAGAATAAATCGGTAATCGTTTGTATATCCGAAACACTTCGCGTCACAGCCGTTCCCACTGGGGTTTTGTCAAAAAAGGATAATTTCAACCGAATCAAGTGGTCATAGACATACTGACGTAATTTTAAAATTACGGATTGAGCAATTTTTGCAGCAAGGTAGGAATTATAAAAACCAATGAGCGCTTGAAAAAATAACCAGCCCAAAAGAATACTGCACGCTGTTCCTAACCATTGATATTGTTCGGCAAGAATCACTTCATCAATGATTACCTTGTAAAGGTATGGTTGTAAGGCTGTGAAAAGGCTTTGAAAAACCGTTAGAAATACAGCCAGTGAGATATTCCTTTTTTGGTCTTTGGCAATGTTCAATAGCCGAACAAGCATCTTCCATTGGGACTGTTTTTTTTGCGTTGGTTCTCTCACTTTTTGAAGTTAATGCCACAAATCTAACAGGCATTTTCAAGAGCATGGGGACTGTGTAAAACTTTTATCTTCCACAAGGTTGCAAAGGCCACTCATCTTGGGTTAATATTGCACTATGGCACGGCATATTGCAATTGCTGGAAACATTGGAGCAGGCAAAACTACATTGACCCAACTACTTGCTAAACATTACGATTGGCAACTTCAGTTGGAAGACATGGATGAAAATCCATATATCTCAGATTTCTATGAGGATATGCAACGTTGGAGTTTTAATCTCCAGGTGTATTTCTTGAATACCAGATGGGAAAGAATCAGGGAAATTAGAAACGGTAAGAAAACCGTAATACAGGATAGAACCATTTATGAAGATGCTTACATATTTGCTCCAAATCTTCATTCCATGGGTTTGATGAGTTCTCGTGATTTTGAAAATTACAACAACTTGTTTGATAACATTAAACAACAAATAGAAGCGCCGGATTTGATGATTTATTTGCGCGCGGGTATACCGAAGTTGGTGGATCAAATTCAAATGCGAGGACGAGATTACGAAGATGCCATTAGATTGGATTATTTAAAACGCCTAAATGAGCGCTATGAAGCATGGATTGGTGATTACAAGCAAGGACCACTGCTTATATTTAACGTGGATGATATGAACTTTCAAGAAAATCCTGAGGACCTTTCAAAAATCATCAATCAGGTAGAAAGTACCATCAACGGATTGTTCTAATTATGACTTTTCAGCACCCGGAATTCAATTGGGCATTCCTACTGCTGTTGATTCCTATACTCATACACCTTCTTAAATTTAGAAGAGAACCTACTTTATATTTCCCTGGGGTTTTTAGATTAAAAGAGATTTTAAAAAGCTCTCGGAAAAGTAAGCGCATTCGACATTGGTTGATTTTGATTACGAGGTTGGTATTGTGGTCATTGATCATTTTATCCTTGAGTAAACCATCGTTATTACCCAATTCTCAGTCAAGTATTACACCTCAAACAAGGCTAGTTCTTTGGGATAACTCTCCAAGCATGTGGCTTCCTGATGTTAACGGGAAGATTCCTGCAGAAGAAGCCAAAAAGAGTTGGATTCAATGGTTGGCAGGTCCTCTGTCGCTCGAATCTACAGAATTGTCGCACCAGCCAGGAGAAACAAAAACTGTATCTAATCATAAAGATTTTGCCCGTGAGTTAGAAAAGATATCTTCAGGTGCACCGTATACAGATTTACGTTATTTGATTCCACAGCAAGGAGCGTCTAATTATGACGTTTGGGTTGTTACTGATGGGGCAAAAGATGCTATTGACCCTTTGGATAAACAACTATCAAAAAAGAATAACCGCATTTTTTTATTTCCTCACACCGACGTTTACAACTTGAGTATTGATTCCGCTTGGACCCCAAATGTCAATTTAGGAGAAGTAAATGTTCAACTATCTAGAAATGAAAATACTTACCATGATACATTTGAATTGAGGCTATTCATTAAGGGTGATTGGGTTAAGTCCCAAACGGTATTTTTTAAACCAAAGCAATCAATGGTATCCACGAGCATAGCCCTAGAAAAGTATAAATCTGAACCTTTTGAGTTAAGA
>JAYYCN010000184.1:0-2983 GCA_036161795.1 Bacteroidota bacterium | reverse complement strand
TTCGGTTTAAACGTTATCATTTTTGGGCAGCTTCTGCCATCGCTTTGGTACGGGGCCCCTTGGTGAATATTGGTATTGCTCTACATTTTCTGTTCTATTTTACCAAAACAACACCGAGTGTAGAAGGCGCACAGGATTTGGTGTTTTTCTTCCGTTACGGAGTATGGATGATACCATTAACGGTATTTATCACGGCATTTAGCTTAGGGATCGCTTGGTTCAAAGACTTGCCAGATGTGGAGGGCGATAAAAACCACCAAATAGGAACACTTGCTGTAAAAATTGGTCAATCCACTGCCTTTATACTTGGAGCAACCGTGGTTTCTCTTGGATACGGTTTTATGATTTGGTGGGGATATTATTTCGGATTTGGTATGGCCTATGTCGCATACCATATCGTTGCGCTTTTGGTTTTCGGAGGGCTATTATACCGAGTAAAACTGAATCAAACCCTTTCATTAAAACGATTCTATATGTCCTATTGGATTTTGTTTTTTCTGGAGTATTTCTCCTTCTTTCTTCTCTATTTGAAATAAAACATCCTAGACTTTTCAACAGAATGAGCAAATTCAACTTCCTAGGCATAACTTCGCCTAATTTTTGGATATGCCAAAGGACAACAGCATCAAACACGTACTTATTATTGGAAGCGGGCCTATTGTTATTGGTCAAGCATGCGAATTCGATTACTCAGGATCACAAGCAGCAAGAAGTTTAAGGGAGGAGGGGATTGAAGTTTCGCTGATTAATAGTAATCCAGCGACCATCATGACAGATAAGATCAACGCTGATCATGTATATCTTTTACCCTTAAATCCTCAAAGCATTGAGCAGATACTTCAAGAGCAAAACATAGACGCCGTTTTACCTACCATGGGTGGTCAAACAGCACTAAATTTAGCCAAAGAAGTAGATGAACTGGGCATTTTTGAGAAATACAATGTCCGAATTATCGGTGTAAACATTCAAGCCATTGACAAGATGGAAGACCGTGAAAAGTTCCGTCAGTTAATGATAGAATTAGGCGTTGGTGTTGCTCCCAGTCAAATTGCAAACAGCTATTTAGAGGGTAAAGAAATTGCTCAAAAAATAGGCTTCCCATTAGTGATCAGACCAAGTTATACGCTAGGTGGCTCAGGGGGTGCTTTTGTCCATAAAAAAGAAGACTTTGACAAGGCTTTAATCCGTGGATTAGAAGCTAGCCCCGTGCATGAGGTATTGGTTGAAAAAGCCGTATTGGGTTGGAAGGAATATGAATTAGAGCTTTTGAGGGATAGTAAAGACGACATTGCGGTCATTTGTACTATTGAAAACTTCGACCCTATGGGAGTGCATACAGGAGATAGTATCACCGTCGCTCCAGCAATGACTCTTAGTGATACAACCTTTCAAAACATGCGTGATATGGCCTTCAAAATGATGCGATCCATGGGTGTGTTTGCAGGAGGGTGTAATGTGCAGTTTTCCGTAAATCCCGAAGATGAGACCATCATCGCAATTGAAATCAATCCGAGGGTTTCGCGTAGTTCCGCACTAGCATCAAAGGCAACGGGTTACCCTATCGCAAAAATCGCCGCAAAATTGGCCATCGGTTATTATTTAGACGAGTTGAAAAACCCCGTAACTAAAACCACCAGTGCCTTTTTTGAGCCTGCCATTGATTACGTTATCGTCAAAATTCCACGTTGGAACTTTGATAAGTTCACTGGCTCTGACATAACACTTGGCTTACAAATGAAGAGTGTGGGCGAAGTGATGTCTATTGGTCGTAGCTTTCAGGAAGCCCTGCAAAAAGCTTGTCAAAGCCTAGAAATCGGTAGACACGGTATTGGAGCGGATGGTAAAGGCTCTCGCAACCTAGAAGATTTAGTTCACGGCATGGAGCATCCTAGTTGGAACCGATTATTTCATGTACACGACGCAATTTCATTAGGAGTACCGATCACATCAATACAAAAATTAACAGGGATTGATCGTTGGTTTTTAGAGCAAATCCACGACATAGTCAAGACCGAAAATGAAATCCGCCGTTATAACATAGATAACATTTCTACCGATCTTTTGAGAACCGCGAAAGAAAAAGGTTTTTCTGATTATCAAATCGCTTGGTTAATGGGTGGTATGATCAAGGAAGATGATGTCTACAACAAAAGAAAAGAAATAGGAATAAACCGCGTATACAAAATGGTGGATACCTGTAGCGCAGAGTTTCCATCTCCCACGAACTATTATTACTCAACGTTTGAGGAAGAGACCGAAAGTGCTTCATCCAATAAAAAGAAAATTATTGTTTTAGGAAGTGGTCCCAACCGTATTGGACAAGGTATTGAGTTTGATTACAGCTGTGTACACGGGATTTTATCTGCAAGAGAAGCCGGTTACGAAGCCATCATGTTGAACTGCAACCCAGAAACGGTTAGTACCGATTTTGATATGGCAGACAAACTGTATTTCGAACCTGTTTATTGGGAGCATTTATGGGAACTCATTGAGCATGAGAAACCTGAAGGTGTTGTTGTTCAATTAGGAGGTCAAACCGCCTTAAAGTTGGCTGAAAAACTCCATGAAAAAGGAATCAAGATCATCGGAACCTCTTTTGATGATATGGACGTGGCCGAGGATCGTGGTCGCTTTAGCGATTTGTTAGCAGAACTAGATATTCCTTACCCCAAATATGGAGTAGCCTTAAATGCAGACGAAGCCATAAAAATTGCCAATGAAGTAGGTTATCCGGTATGGGTTAGGCCAAGCTTTGTCCTTGGAGGACAGGGCATGGTCATTGTCATCAACGACGAAGAATTAGAAACGGCCGTTGTAAAACTGCTTGGAAATTTACCAGGTAACCGCGTGCTTATTGACCATTTCCTTGACCGAGCCGAAGAAGCCGAGTCAGATTGTATTTCAGATGGAGAAAATACCCACGTTATCGGCATCATGGAACACATCGAACCAGCAGGAATTCATTCTGGCGATTCCAGTGCAG
>JAYYCN010000183.1:0-7585 GCA_036161795.1 Bacteroidota bacterium | reverse complement strand
CATCAAATAATTTTGCAGCTCCTAGTGGTAATTCAAATGCCCCAGGCACCGATAGGGTAAAGATGTTCTGGTCCCTAATTCCAGATTCAATTAAACGTTCTTTAGCACCCAGCTTGAGCTTATCCGTAATCTCAGAATTCCACACGGAAGTGACAATCCCGATTTTTAAAGATTCTAAAAGGTGAGGTTGTTGAGAGGATTGGTATTGAAAACCGGCGTTTGACACGATGGGTTTAGTTATGGGTTGAATTCACCCAATTTGGCTTTCATTTTAGCCACATATTTTCCGATGTCCGTTCCAACACTCGTTGTTGGGTAACGACTCTCTATTTCTTCATAGCAACTTAGCGCATTGTCAAATTCTTTGGCGGCTTCGTAATGCATTCCTGCTCTTTTCAAATACTCCGCACTAAACTCATTTTCCGCTAGACTAGAAGCTTTTTTAAATAATGATGCTGCTTTTGACGGATCTCCTAGGTTAGAATTACAAACAGCCTCCATATTAATTACGGCAGCATGAAGTGTACGATCTTCAGCACCTGTTTTGGCAATATAATCCAACGCCTGATCGTATTTTTTCTCTCGCATTAAAGAAATGGCAGCCATAAGAGCAGCTTCCTTCCCTTTCTTAGTGGAACCGTATTTGTCAGCTATCTTTAATGCGGAGGTGATTTTCTTCGACTTATCACCGTTAATCACGATGTTGTTGGAGTCGTTCTTAAAGTAGTAATATAGAGGGGCAAGTTTTGTAGATGCTTCCTTTTCTTGGGATGGCATATAGTAGTTTGACCAATAAATAATACCACCAATAATCGAAACAATAGCAGCAACTGCACCTAATATTATCTTTTTGTTGGCTTGATAAAAAGCGTCAAGCTTTTCCTTCTTTTCTATCCAGTATTCTTTGTTCTCCATGATTTGCGGGGCGAATATAATTCAATTTTTAGAGGAATCCTCTGATCTTTAGTCCATAATGAAAGGATAATCATCCTCTACGTAGACGTCCTTAAACAATTCAGATGGATCAGGTAGGGGAGAGTCCTCTGCAAATTCTACACTTGCTTCAACATCCTCAATGATTTTATCTTCCATTTCTTCTAATGCTTTTTCACTAGCATATTTCTTTTTGAGGATGGTGGCCTTAGTGGTTTCTAACGGATCTTTATCTTTATATGAGTTAAGCTCATCCTTTGTGCGATAGTTAGCAGGGTCACTCATAGAGTGTCCACGATATCTGTATGTTTTTATTTCCAAAAAGGTAGGACCATTTCCTTCTCTTGCGTTTTCAGCGGCCTCAAAAACCGCTTCGTGTACCGTCTCACATTTCATTCCATCCACTTGCTTACTAGGCATATCGTATGCCAAACCGATTTTGTAAATGTCGTTCATGTTAGTAGTTCGACTCACAGAAGTTCCCATCGCATATTCGTTATTCTCACAAATAAAAATTACCGGTAGTTTCCATAACATCGCCATGTTGAATGCTTCATGTAGTGCACCTTGACGAACAGCTCCGTCTCCAAAGAAACAGATGGAAACATTCTTAGTGCCTTGATATTGTTCTGCTAAGGCCATGCCTGCACCAAGGGGTATTTGGGCGCCCACAATACCATGCCCACCAAAGAAATTGTGTTCTTTAGAGAACATATGCATACTTCCACCTTTACCACCGCTGCAGCCAGTAGCTTTTCCAAAAAGCTCTGCCATTACAGAATTCGCAGACATACCCATCGCTAGAGCATGTCCATGATCTCTGTAAGCTGTGATTACCTTATCATCTTTGGTTATAGCAGACATCATACCTGCAACAACCGCTTCTTGCCCTGTGTATAGGTGACAGAACCCTTTAATTTTTTGTTTTCCGTATAGTTGGGCGCTTTTTTCTTCAAAGCGACGAACCAACATCATGATTCTATACCACTCTAGGTACGTGTCTTTATTGAATTTCATTCTCTCTAACTGATAAAATGCGTCAAATGAATCGCGAATATAATTATCAACTGTTGATGTGGCTATACAAAATGTTTAAATTTTGTCCTCAATGTTCTTAACCTTATCCTTTATCATACCAATTTCTCGTTGTAAAATACGCAAAGTTGGCCCTACATCATCGTCCTTGGTGGCAGTAGGTTCTTCGAACTTAGGATTTATATAATGAGTAAATTTCCAGATCTCTAGGATATCCTGGACTTTAACCGCATAGGGTTCATACCTTGAATTAGTGCTGCATAACAGAAAGCTTCCATCTTCTTCTATTCTATTGTAGAGAATTTTAAAAACGATTCCGTCTTCCCTTGTTACCACAATGTAAGGACGGCCATTTTTCACGTGATTCCAATCTTGTAAATATTCACCAGTGACATAGGCTCCATCGATGACAGGAGGCATACTATCTCCACTTATCGGGAAAGATCGATATTTCTTATTCGGAGAAAGAAAGGGCATATTGAATGCAGGTAATATTTTTATAAATGAAGGATCGGCATAACATGCGGTGTATCCCGCCTTCGCTTTTATCGGTATCATTTCAACATTTTCTTCATTCTCATCGTTAACGGTTGTGGCAAGAACTCTCAAACGCGTACCGGTAATATCAATGTCGTAACCCTTTTCTAATTGAGACAGTTGGCTTTCCGCTAACGTGGATAGGTCCACACGAATTAGTTTGTCGATATTCACTTGGTAAAAGTCAGAAAGCTTCATCAGCACAGTGATACCTGGTTCGGCAACACCGTTTTCGTAACTGTTGTATGCAGAACGTGTGATACCCAAGCTTCGGGCTACGTCTTCTTGACTCCTTTTTAGACGTTTTCTAAGTAATTTTATGTTCTCCTTTAAATGCATGGTTTAATTATTTAACAAATATAAGTCAATATTATTATCAAAATCAACTTGAATGCCCGGAATCATTGAATTTTCATAAATCCTTGTTTTTTAGTCTGGTTATTTTGGCATTATTTTGCCGAAGTGAATTACTGGTTGATCAAATCAGAACCATTTAAATACAGTTGGGAACAATTTGAAACCGACAAAGAAACGTTTTGGGATGGTGTTCGTAATTATCAAGCACGTAATAATCTAAGGGACATGCAAGTTGGTGACTTGTGCTTGTATTACCACAGTAACGAAGGGAAAGAAGTGGTGGGAATAGCGGAAGTAATAAAACCGTCCTATCAGGATCCTACGACGGATAACGCCCACTGGGTGGCTGTAGATGTCAAGCCCTATAAAAAGTTGGATAAGACAGTCACGCTTACACAAATTAAAACAGATTCTCGACTATCAGACATAGGATTGATAAGGCAGCCGCGTTTATCTGTAATTTCTATCTCAGAAGACCATTTTAACATTATCTTAGAGCTTGCGAATGAACCATAATTCAGATACCAAAGAATTACTTAGTGCTTCCCGAGCTTCGCTCATATTTAAGCGATTTGCACTAGAGTTGGTTGAGAATTACGTTGATTTAAAGGAGCTAGCCATTATCGGTCTGCAACCAAGAGGAGTGGCTTTGGCGGAAGTGGTAACAAAAGAGTTGAAGGAAATCACCTCACATGATGTCCAGTTTGGTACACTCGATAATACATTCTACCGGGACGATATAGGTAGAAGCGGAGAAATCCATATTCCGAAACCATCTAAAATTGATTTTTCAACGGAAGGTAAAAGGATTGTGTTGATTGATGATGTACTTTACACGGGAAGAAGCGTGCGTTCGGCAATTGATGGACTGATGAGGTTTGGGAGGCCACAATCTATAGAATTGATGGTACTCGTAGACCGTGTGTTTCAACGCGAAGTGCCGATAAAGCCAGATTATATTGGAGTTAGTATTGATAGCAGGAATACTGACCACTACGTAAGGGTTAATTGGTTAGATGATGATAAAGCCGAGGTTTGGTTAAAGGATAAGGAAAATGACTGAGTTTAAACAAAAGCATCTACTGGGTATCAAAGGCATGAATGCCACCCAATTGGAAACTATTTTTCAAACCGCAGACAATTTTCTTGAATTACTTCAGTCGCCAGTGAAAAAAACTCCAGCACTGAGAGATGTCACTATAGCTAATCTGTTCTTTGAAAACTCTACCCGAACACGTGTGTCTTTCGAATTGGCAGAGAAAAGGTTAGGTGCGGACGTGGTGAATTTTTCTTCTTCGAGTTCGAGTGTGAAAAAGGGCGAAACCCTTATTGACACAGTGAATAACATTCTTAGCATGAAGGTCGATATGGTGGTTATGCGCCACCCGGCTCCTGGAGCATGTCGTTTCTTGTCGAAACACATCGATGCTCAAATCATCAACGCGGGTGACGGTACCCATGAACATCCAACACAAGCATTGTTAGATGCCTTTTCTATGCGTAACCACTTTGGAGGTAGCATCGAAGGAAAGAAAGTAGTGATTGTAGGGGATATCAAGCATTCACGAGTTGCAATAAGTGATATACATGCACTACGGTTGCTAGGTGCAGAAGTTATGGTCTGTGGACCTGCAACGCTCGTTCCGAAGAATATTGAATCACTAGGTGTTAAAGTAAATACCCGTTTAGAGGAAGCATTGGAATGGGCAGATGTTGCCAACATGCTTCGAATACAATTAGAACGTCAAGATGCGAGGTTTTTTCCTTCGCTAAGAGAATATACTCGGCTGTATGGTCTTGACAAGAATAGATTGGACGCGTTAAATAAGGATTTGCTTGTTATGCATCCAGGGCCGATCAATCGTGGGGTGGAGATTAGTAGTGATGTAGTCGATAGTGGTCAGAGCATTATACTACAACAAGTTGAAAACGGTGTAGCCGTTCGGATGGCTGTATTGTTTTTATTGGCACAAGGAAATTTATAAGAGAAATATGAATCCTATTTTGGTGGAATTGAGGCGTGGGGGAGTGTTGGAGAGTTTCCACCGTGGCGTGATTTGTGTCGTTAATGAGAGCGGAAATGTAGTTTATTCTAGAGGGGATATTCAGCAAGTTTGTTATCCGCGCAGTGCCATGAAGTACTTTCAACACCTTCCGATTATAGCTGATGGTATTTTTGATCATTTTGGATTTACCTCCCAAGAATTATCGTTGATGTGTGGGTCGCATAGTGGAGAGCCCATTCACGAGGAAGTGACGCAGGAAATATTGCGTAAAATCGGAAAATCTGTGAAAGATTTGGGGTGTGGAGCGCAATCTCCAACACGTAAAAGTGATTGGGTAAACCTAATCAAAAAAGGACTCACACCAAGCGCTATTCATAATAATTGCTCGGGTAAGCATGCAGGGTTTCTATCTTGGAATACCTATCACAATATAGACGCAGGTTCGTATTTAGATCCAGAATTTGAATTACAGCAGCGGATTAAGTCTGTTTTTTCTTCTTTTTACGAGATAGAAGAGTCTAAACTTAAGTTGGGCGTTGATGGATGCAGCGCTCCAACCTATGCCATGCCAGTGTATCATCAAGCATTATCCTACAGAAACCTAGTGGCACCAAATAAGAACATTTCGGATGCCTTAAAAATGGCCGCTCAGCGCGTGGTGAAAGCGGTAATTGAATATCCTGAAATGGTGGCAGGTACAAAACGATATTGTACGGATTTAATGCGCGTGACCAAAGGTAGAATTATTGGAAAGACTGGTGCCGACGGGGTATATTGTTTAGCCATACCAGAAAAGAAGTGGGGTATTTCCATTAAAGTTGATGATGGAAGAATGGGGCCGCAATACCAAATTGCCCAAGAATTATTGAAACATTTAGGCTTAATAACAGAACAAGAATCCAAAGAACTTGACCCTTACCGCGAATTTGAATTGTCTAATTTTGCAGGTAATAATGTCGGTCTATCCAAGGTGGTCAATGTTTCAAATGAAATCAATAATGGATGATAATCTTGAAAAAATCTCTTGTTTTATTTATTAGGAGAGAAACTTGCAAAGACTTAAATGGTTAACCACATCGGCCTAACGCTTGGAACCTAACACGAAAATCGATATCAATCATCGGTATTTTCAGACTACAGGCAATCAAGTATTTACATGAAATTTCGTCGGTTTATCTATAAAATATAATTTCACAGACACCGGAGAGGCTATGTATTTTAGCGAATCGACTTAAAAATCTTTTCCCAGCGAATTCCTTTGGTTTCGTACATCATGGTCTGTCCATGAATCATGGGCTCCCCGATGTCGTTGATTCCGATAACTTTCTTCAGAGAGAAAAATGTAAATAAAGGCTTGCCGAGTATGTGGTTCTCCGGTACATATCCCCAGAACCGAGAATCTGAACTATTGTACCGGTTATCACCCATCATCCAGTAGTATCCATATTTAAAGGTGTATTCATTGATTTCCACACCGCTGCCACCTTCGAGAAAGAACTTCCCGTCCTGCTCCACAATATTCTGCTCTTCGTAATAATTGATAGCAGCTTTCAACCAGTCCCAATTGCTTTTTGTCAGTGTGATGGTTTCGCCTCGCTTTGGAAGGTAAATAGGGCCATAATTATTCAGGTCCCAGTTATGCTTCAAATATTTCGTTGTATTGGTGTCAGGGAATAAATGGCGGTCGTATCCCTCATCAATTACATCTTCAAAGATTCCTGCTACGGATGGATCGTTTTTGATGTTTTCTACGTTTTCCTTCCATGTGTAGATGTGGTATGGAATCAGCATTTTACCTTGTTGTTTGGTTGCACGTAGTATTTCTGGAGCTACACGATAAGGTATGGTGAAATCTCCTAACTCATGATTCATCAGAAATTCTTGGGTGATGTACTCATTCATCATGATGAGGTAGCGTTTTTGCTGTTTACCTATCGCTGGAAGCTTTTTATGATTGATGTAAATATTACCGCCTTTCAATTGCAGTGTATCTCCTGGTATACCTACGCAACGTTTCACGTAATTATCTTTTTTATCAACAGGAAATCCGTCATCAGCTGGCCAGTTAAATACAATCACATCATTGTTTTTGATTTTGTACCAACCTGGTAAACGCATGTAAGGGAACTCAACCAATTCTGAATACGCTTTCATGCCCGCAATTTCTTTTGGAGCTAAAACCGGAACAGAAACCGGCGTCAACGGTATTCGCATACCAATGTTGGTGCGGCTGACTACCAAATAATCACCTACCATGAGATTCGATTCCATGGAAGGAGTTGGGATTTGATATAGGTCGAAATATAAGTCACGCATACCACCAGCTACATAAGCAGCAAATAAAATGGCATCTCCCCATTCCCTTATACCACTATTCTTGGGCAAGTTTTTCTTTCTCCATTCTTTATTGCCTCCTTGTCCCACATAAGCCAATTTTTTTTCAAAAAAGAGATACGGGAAATAGCCAAATGTGAGTACAATTCCAGCAAACTGCTGACCCAAGCTGTGTTTGCCAAAACTTCGTAAAAGATCTAATTTGATATTGAATGAGAATAAAATATTCAATCCAGGGATTACCATACCTGCCATATACCACTTAGGACGACCAACGAGTTTAATCCAAAACCACCAATTAGCGATTGGGATCCAGGCGAGTAGCGGATTGATCCCTCCAAGTTTGAACATTTTGGACAATCCCAAACGGGTCAAGACAAATG
>JAYYCN010000182.1:0-3393 GCA_036161795.1 Bacteroidota bacterium | reverse complement strand
GCCCTCAAATGTCCAATCCCATGCTATAGACTCCTCGCTACCTCCCGTGTTGAATTCTCGATAATTGATGCTACTACCCTTGCAAATAACAAGGGAAGGAATTTGTGCAAATAATGAAGTTTTCACTATCATTATCCCAAATGCGAGCAGTACGAGGAGGTTCTTTTTCACGATGGAGAACAAATTTATTGAAATGTGTTTATTCTTCCTCAAAAATGCTTTTTTTAATCTTCAAAAAATGGCATTTCCCATAGATATATTAATGAATGTTAGCATCTAGGGCTCGTTTTTCGGTAAGGTTAATGATTACATTTTTCTGTTCGCCAATAACATGGGTGCGCTTCCATCAAAAGGATTGCCCATTCTTCCCAAGGTTTGTGCATCCATTCCGTTGGCCCTGCGAATAGCCGAGTCACCAAATCTATTTCTAAGAACGTCCATTGCTTGGTAAAGATTGATGAGCTCTTCGTTATCTTCAAATAAATTCATCTGCTGGCCGCCGCTAACCAAGTGGCTGTATCGTACACCTACCAAACGAATGAGTTGTCTTCGCTGATATAGTTTTTCAAATAGGTCAAGTGTTTTTGCTATGAGAATATGGTCAGAACTGGTGTAGGATATTTTGGCTTGGCTGGAGTATGTATTGAAATCGCTGTAACGGATTTTAACCGTTACACAGGCGCAAAGCTTATGTCCTTTGCGGAGTTGATAGGCCAAATTTTCAGCCATAGCGCTGAGTAAATTCCGTAACTTAACCACATCAATGGTATCGTTTTCAAATGTTCGTTCTGTGCTGATACTTTTCCTTTCTTGATAAGGAATGACGGCGCGATGATCAATGCCTTGCGCTTTATCCCATAAGTCGATACCGGGTTTATGAAGGGTTCTAAACATGAGGTCTCTGGGGATTTCTTGTAGTGTTTTGATGTATTGAATACCTAAGTTACGTAAGGTTTTGTAAGTGGTTCCGCCCACACCAGGTAAACTCCGAACCGATAGGGGAGACAAGAAGTTTTTTTCTAATCCTTTCTCTACTTGTTGCTGTCCTGCCGGTTTTGCAACGCCTGTAGCAACCTTAGATACGGTTTTATTGGTAGAAAGGCCAAAGCTAATGGGGAGGCCAGTTTCTTTTTTTATTCGCTCTTTGATTTCTTGGGATAATTGCCAACTACCAAAAAAGCGTTCCATTCCAGTTAAGTCAATATAAAACTCGTCGATGCTACTTTTTTCATACAAGGGTACCGCCTCAGCAATAATTTCTGTGACCATATGCGAATACTCGCTGTACTTTTGGGAATCTCCACGTATGAAAACCGCATCCGGACAGAGTATTCGGGCTTGTTTCGTGGGCATGGCACTATGTACTCCAAATGATCTGGCTTCATAGCTGCAGCTAGCAACCACACCTCGTTCACTTAGCCCTCCAATGATGATGGGGCGTTCTTTCAGCGCTGAGTTATAAATGCGCTCAACACTAACAAAAAATGAATCAAGATCCATGTGTGTGATAATTCGCTCGCTCATTATGATAAAAAAATTAACAATTATTCGTTAACAATATAGTCAAAAAATAATATATATGAAGGCTTTTGAAACTCTTTTTCGTATTGTGTGTTTATCATAACAATGAAGAATTACGTCGTTATAGGTGGCTCAACTGGAATTGGTAGAGCCTTGGTAGAACAACTTTCAACCGATCACCAAGTATGGGCTACATATAATCAAACTCCAATGGAATCTAACGGTCGAGTGACATACCACCCACTCGATGTGACAGCAGAAAATATGGATCTAACTTGGTTGCCGGATCAGATAGACGGACTGGCATACTGCGTGGGCTCAATTGCTTTGAAGCCATTTCATCGAATCAAAGCTGAGGAGTTTATGCAAGATTATCAAAAGCAAACAGTGGCGGCGATTCAAATTCTGCAACAAAGTCTATCAGCGTTAAAAGCGTCCGACCAAGCCTCGGTGGTATTGTTTTCAACCGTAGCTGTTCAAACAGGATTCCCTTTTCATGCCTTGGTTTCCAGTTCTAAGGGTGCTATTGAAGGATTAACCAAAGCATTGTCTGCAGAATGGGCACCGAAAATCAGGGTGAATGCCATTGCTCCTTCCATTACCGATACTCCATTGGCATCAAATTTATTGAGTACTCCAGAAAAAAAGGATGCGAATGCCCAAAGGCATCCATTAAAAGCAGTAGGAGAAGCTGAGGATATTGCCAAACTAGCGGCCTTTTTACTAAAGGAAGATTCACGTTGGTTAACCGGACAAGTTCATCATATTGATGGAGGCATCTCAAGTTTGAAGGTATAAGTTCTTGAAAAAGCCATGGAACATACCTAACCTGCCGGTATTCAGTTTGATGACTGAAATCGATGGTCGGTTAAACATGAATATTTGTACCTACGTTTCGGCGATGAGTATGAAGCCCAAACGCTATGCCATTGGGGTTTATTATGACACTAAAACCTTGGATAATATCCAAAAAGGTAGCTCCATTGTGCTGCAATTGTTGCATGTTGACCAGGCGGCGATTGTTCGAAATTTCGGTTTGAAAAGTGGTTTGAATATGAATAAGCATGAGTTTTTGAGAAAGAAAAATATCGGCGACGTGGAAAATCCTATCAAAAGACCATACCAATGCATTCAATGGAATGAACACGTGGTACTAAAACATGCGGTGGCATGGATGGAATTAAAGCCCTTATGGAATCAATCAGCAGGGGATCATGAACTCTATCTTTTTGATGTGTTGGGATACAAAGCCAACCAAGATAATGGAGTACTCACGATGAGAGATTTGGGAGAAAAAGGAATTGTTCGGATCTAATGAAAGAAGAAGATATCGATAGAATCATTGAAATGGCTTGGGAGGATAGAACCCCATTTGAAGCCATCGAAATGCAGTTTGGTACACCTGAAAAAGAAGTGATAAAGCTCATGCGAAAGCATCTAAAACCAAGTAGTTTTAGATTGTGGCGGAAGAGAGTAAATACAGGTGTATCTCAGAAGCATTTATACAAGCGTAGTTCAGAAATTAATCGTTTCAAATGCTCTCGGCAAAGGGCGATATCTAACAATAAAATTTCAAAAAGATGATTGAAACCAAATACGATTCCATAGTTGAAAAATTAGATCAAATTGATCCGATTATATATGCCAAGAATCGCAATTTCTTGTGGGGTTCGGTTACACAATTATCCCCATATGTAGCTCGGGGAGTTATTTCAACCAAGCAAATACGAGAGTCCCTGCTGTCTCGAGGATTCACCAATCAGCGATGCGAACGTTTCTTTCAACAATTGGCTTGGAGGGACTATTTCCAGCGTACGGCACAAGTTCATCCTAATTTATCCCGCAAAAACATCAAGAATGATCCCACTCATT
>JAYYCN010000181.1:0-9909 GCA_036161795.1 Bacteroidota bacterium | reverse complement strand
TTAACTGTATCTTGAACACTTGAGAACTCTCGCCCATGAATATCGAATATTTTAAGCCAATGCAAGGTGCCATTCTGAATGCCCTTCAGTGTGGAAACAGCCCAATGATTGCCTTCCATTTCTATGGCAAATTCAATATCATCAGGTGCCCATTCCCTTAAAGGCAAAGAACATAAAAACTTACTTTGTATTTCTCCTTGAAGGTTTGCTTTAACGGAAGATATATTTAACCGAAGGTTCTCTTTCCTTTTACGCTCGGCGGTTACCCAGTATATATTGGAATCAACTAAGAATACTCTTAAAACATATGTTCTCCGAGGTAAATCAATCATACGATCGGAAACAAAACCTAGCTCACGGTCGTACTGTTCAATGCTGAATCCATCTGACAAATAATCATTTGCATAATTAAGGGTGAAAATACCGAATTGGTTTTCACCAATAGGCGCATGGTAAAAACTCTTTTTTTGGTTTAGCTGAGGTTTATTCGATAAGACATACCTCTGAGCTAAACTCATTTTAGCCAGAAAAAACACAAGCAGCGCTAAGTAAGGTTTCATCCGCTATCAAAATTCGACCTTGGAATGCACAACGCCAAATTAGTGGTACTTTTGTCATCAAAAAGCTTGAAAGGCACTTCAAAAAAGCAAGAAAAAGCCATTTTAATCGGCGTAAATTCCTACAGGCAAGTAGTACCGATTGAAGAGTATCTAGATGAACTCGAACAATTGGTGTTTTCATCAGGAGGAGTCACTAAAAAACGTTTCATACAGAACCTAGAACACCCCAACCCTAAAACGTACGTAGGTTCAGGTAAAATTCAAGAGATCGCCGACTACTGCGATATAAAAAAAATCGACATTGCGGTATTTGATGATGAGTTAAGTCCAGCACAAATCAAAAACATCGAAAATCGTTTACCCGGAACTAAGGTTCTCAGCCGCACACACTTAATCCTTGATATCTTTGCCAATAATGCAAAAACTGCTCAAGCTAAGCTACAAGTAGAGCTCGCTCAGAGTATTTTCATGCTACCCCGACTCACCGGTTTATGGACTCACTTAAGCAAACAAAAGGGAGGTATTGGAATGAAAGGTCCTGGTGAAACAGAAATTGAAACGGATCGAAGAATACTGAGAAATAAAATTTCCCTACTCAAGAAAAAACTGCTTCACGTTGAAAAAATCGGAAACACTCAAAGGTCAGGTCGTCAAGGAGAAATGCGCTCAGCACTTGTGGGTTACACCAACGTTGGTAAAAGTACCATCATGAATTTATTGTCTCGATCTCAAGTATTAGTAGAGAACAAACTGTTTGCCACGTTAGATTCTACTGTTCGAAAAGTTGTTCTTCCCCATCCCGATGAGATGAAACCTCCTGTACCCATTCTTTTAAGTGATACGGTTGGATTCATACGAAAACTTCCAACCTTACTCGTCGAAAGTTTTAAAAGTACACTTGCCGAAGCATTAGAAGCAGATATACTTATTCATGTCGTAGATATTTCTAATCCACGTTTCGAAGCGCAAATGCAATCGGTGAAGGAAACTTTACACGAGATAGGCGCTTCCGAAAAGCCAGAAATAGTGGTCTTCAATAAAATCGATGCGTACAAATCTGATGACTCATTTTTTGTTGGAGAGTCGGAGATGACGCTAGATCAATTTGAAAAAAGCTGGATTGCAAAAGAAAATGCTCCTGCGGTTTTTATTTCAGCGCAAGAAAAAAATAACATTAGTAAACTGAGACAGATACTGCTCTCAGAACTTTTCAAATCCCGGGGTAAAAAAATTGACTAAAGCTCGTCTTCGTTAAAGAAATAATCATCGTCTGTTGGGTAATCAGACCAGATCTCCTCAATGGTTTCATACGGCTCTCCGTCGTCTTCAAGCTCCTGAAGGTTTTCTACCACTTCCAAAGGTGCTCCAGAACGGATTGCATAATCAATCAATTCATCTTTAGTTGCAGGCCATGGAGCGTCGTCCAGATATCCGACTAATTCAAGTGTCCAATACATAATGTTCTTTCTAACTTCTCGCGAAAATATGTTTTTATTTGAATAATTCAAGTTCACCTTTGTGAAAGATTCGTTATGCATCCCGATTGGCAAAACATACAACAGCAATATTGCGAGCTTCACAGCGATGAAGAACCATTAGTTCTCAGAGAATTAACGACTTACACCTGGAAAAAAACGATAAATCCACGACAGCTTAGTGGGCACCTACAAGGTCGTCTTTTGGCATTGTTGGTATCTCTTAAAAATCCAAAAAACATGTTAGAGATTGGAAGCTTCACCGGTTATTCCACCTACTGCCTTTGGGAAAATGCTCCAAAAGATTGTCATTTTATCAGTGTAGAAGCCGACGCAGAAATCGCCTTTAAACGCGACCAATTTTGGAAAAATCATGAGCTGTGGTCGCAAATTGAATGGAGAACCGCCGATGGTTTGTCAGAAATGAACGAGCTGCCTAAGCAGGACATTATTTTCATTGATGCAGATAAAAACCGTTACAAAGAGTACTTCATCAAAGGTTTACAATTATTAAAATCGAATGGTATAATGATATTTGATAATACCTTATGGAGCGGGAAAGTGCTTGAAAAAGCAGCATTAAAGGATAAAGACACGAAGTTGATGCAAGAATTCAACCAATTTATTGCTATAGAGCAAAACGCTTCTGTAACCTTATTGCCTATCCGCGATGGATTGAGCATTATTCGCAAACATTAATCACGCAACTTATCCAATAATTGGCTTAACGTTTCTGCATCCTCCTCTGTTAAACCGATGAGGTTATTCTCAATGTGTTTTATTGATGGCTCCATTTTTTCAAGCATTTCTAAACCCGTTTGGTTGATTTGAATATCCATCATTCTCCTATTCTCCACATTGATACATCTATCAATCAATCC
This sequence comes from Bacteroidota bacterium, assembly GCA_036161795.1. Lineage (GTDB taxonomy): Bacteria > Bacteroidota > Bacteroidia > NS11-12g > UBA955 > VMCP01. The sequence goes on along the minus strand of JAYYCN010000181.1, from coordinate 6,993 downwards.
CATGGATAGTAAGCGATCGCACAAGCGAGTGAGATCAGGGTTCTTATCAATCATTACCTCTTTAATGGCTTTGGGATTCATAAACTCTGGATAGGCACCCCTTAATATGCGTAATACATTATACTGTTGAGAAGTGATATTATAATTTTTAAATACTTCCCTCAATCGATTATTAATCCATGCCTCCGTGAACAGTACATTCACAATCGCCTTATGCTTGGAAGACCTAAATTTACTAGATTTTAATTCTTCTTCTAGTTTCACTTCACTGATGTTGGATACGACAAAAATCCATCATGTTTATGAAAACATGAGTACACAAAAATAGCCTTAAATTCGCAGAGAATATGATTTTTGAGCACAATCGAGGATTTGCACAACGCCTAGACGAGGATGATTCATTGAAAGACTTTCGTCAACTCTTTCATTTTCCTACACAAAAAAATGGCTCTGACTTTCTTTACTTCTGTGGAAATTCGCTGGGGCTACAACCAAGAACAGCTAAACAAGCCTTGGATTCTGAATTAGAAGATTGGGCAAATTTGGGTGTTGAAGGACATTTTCACGGGAAAAAACCATGGTTTCACTATCATAAATTTTTAACCGAGTACAGCGCAGAACTCGTAGGTGCCAGAGATCATGAGGTCGTAATCATGAATCAATTAACCGTGAATCTCCACCTTTTGATGGTCTCCTTTTATAAGCCAACCAAATCACGCTTTAAAATCATCATGGAGGCTGGCGCATTTCCATCCGATATGTATGCCATTGAATCTCAAGTTAAATTTCATGGATTTGACTATGATGAAGCAGTAATTGAAATTGAACCACGAGAAGGAGAGCATACGTTGAGAACGGAAGATATCCTTCAAACTTTAGAGGACAATGGCGAACAAACAGCTCTGGTTTTCTTCTCAGGCGTACAATATTACACTGGGCAGTTTTTTGAAATCAAAAAAATAACGGCTACAGCCCATTCCGTTGGGGCAATTGCAGGATGGGATCTTGCACATACCACTGGAAACTTACCACTTAAGCTTCACGATTGGAAGGTTGATTTTGCCGTATGGTGTTCATATAAATATTTGAATTCTGGTCCAGGTAATGTTTCTGGGGTTTTTGTGCATGAAAAACACGGTTTGGATGAAAATACATACCGATTTGCAGGTTGGTGGGGTCATAAAGAATCCGAACGATTCCAAATGAAAAGAGGGTATATCCCTGAGCCTGGGGCCGCTGGCTGGCAGATGTCAAATGCACCCGTATTTGGAATGGCGGTTCATCTATCATCGCTAGAAATATTCCACAAAGCTGGTATGGAGCATATTCGTGCCAAAAGCAAAAAGTTAACGACTTACTTACAGGAAACACTTAAATACGTTCAAAATAACAACCCTGCTCTTGATTTCAATGTGATCACTCCTGAAAACCCAGAGCATAGAGGGGCCCAATTATCCATTTTAGTTAAGGAAAATGGAAAAGCATTATTTGATTATATCACAGAAAATGGTGTGATTGCGGATTGGCGCGAACCCAATGTAATAAGGCTTGCTCCAGCTCCGCTATATAATAGTTTCACAGATATATATGAACTCGGTGAAACTATGAAAGGGTTCACCATTTAAATTCTGTCTATTATTTTCTGTCTATTATTTAAAGTATCCCATCGCTGAGAGGCCAATATTGCTAACGATTCACCTAATTTCGCAAAACTTAGCCGTCAGAGGCAATTATAATCTACCATGAAAGAGGCACCAAAACCTAAGAATAAAAAATCCGGTAACGGTTTTAAATTTAATCCATATTGGATATATGGAATCTTATTTATTGTTTTCCTTGCTCTTAATTTTCTTCCTAGGAGTGCTGGCAAAAGCACACATTGGAATGAAGTAAGAAATATGATTATTCAAGGAGATGTGAAGGAATTAAAGCTCATCAACGATCGATTCTTAGAAGTTTATATTTCCACTGAGGCCTCTGAAAAGGAAGAATACGCTAAAACCAGACGCAAACAAGATATGTTCGGCCAGATTGAGCCAAACTACAGCTTCGAAATCGAAAAAAACTACTTTAATGAAGAGGTAAAAGAACTAAAAAAGAAATTAGATGATCCCAACTCCTTGGTGATAAAATACGAAAGTCACAGTGACATATTTGGACAGCTATTCCAATGGGTCTTTTTCATAGCCATTTTCTTAATTTTCTGGAACTTTGCTTTCCGTCGTATGGGCGGAGGCGGCGGCGGCAGTGGTGGTGGCCCCAATATTTTTTCTATTGGTAGAGCACGGGCTCAAGTATTCGATAAAGACACCAAAGTAAACGTTTCCTTCAAAGATGTCGCTGGATTAGAAGAGGCAAAAGAGGAAGTAATGGAAATTGTTGATTTCCTAAAAAACCCTAAAAAATACACCAACCTGGGAGGTAAAATCCCCAAGGGAGCGCTTCTTGTAGGCCCTCCCGGTACGGGTAAAACACTCCTAGCCAAGGCCGTTGCAGGTGAGGCGGGTGTACCATTCTTCTCGCTTTCTGGATCTGATTTTGTTGAGATGTTTGTTGGTGTGGGTGCAAGCAGGGTTCGTGACTTATTTAAACAAGCAAAAGAAAAAGCACCAGCTATTATATTTATTGATGAGATTGACGCTATTGGACGCGCTAGAGGAAAAAACCTCGTTCAGGGTTCAAATGATGAGAGAGAAAATACGCTGAACCAGCTATTAGCAGAAATGGATGGCTTTGGTACTGATACGGGAGTAATTATCCTTGCTGCAACCAACAGAGCAGAAATTTTGGATTCGGCTCTAATGCGACCCGGCCGTTTTGATAGACAAATCAGTGTTGATCGACCTGACATTGTAGGAAGAGAGCAAATATTTGGGGTTCATTTAAGACCATTAACCAAGTTAGGTGAAGATGTAGATGCTCATAGACTCGCTTTGCAAACACCAGGTTTTGCAGGTGCTGAAATCGCCAATGTATGTAACGAAGCAGCCCTGATTGCAGCACGTCGCAACAAGGAAAAAGTAGAAATGAAGGATTTCCAAGATGCCATTGACCGTGTGATTGGTGGTTTGGAAAAGAAGAATAAGATCATCTCTCCTGAAGAAAAGAAAATCGTAGCGTACCACGAAGCTGGTCACGCTGTTGCCGGTTGGTATCTAGAATTTGCCGACCCATTATTAAAAGTATCCATTGTTCCACGCGGAGTAGCGGCTTTGGGCTACGCTCAATACCTTCCTAAGGAACAATATCTATATCGTACGGAACAACTCTTGGATAGTATGTGCATGACCCTTGGAGGTCGTGCCGCTGAACAGATTTTCTTTGAGAAGGTTTCCACAGGTGCACAAAATGACCTTGAGAGAATAACCAAACTAGCCTATGGCATGGTGACGAATTACGGTATGAGCAAAAAAATTGGACAAATCAGTTTCAATGATCCAACGGGCGAGTACGGTTATCAACGTCCTTACTCTGAGAAAACAGCTGAGCTTATTGACCAAGAGGTGCGCAAGATGATTGACGATGCTTACGAAAGAACCATAGAACTTCTTACAGAGAAGAGGTCAGAGGTTGAAGCCATAGCCAAGGAACTCCTTACGAAGGAAATCATTTTTAAAGGAGATATTGAACGCATTATTGGGGCTCGTCCTTATGAAGAAGATGAAGTATCTCAACAGGTGTCTCAAATGAATCAACCAAAAGCTCAAATTGATGCGCCAGTAGAGGATTCGCAGGAAACCGCAGAATCGGATGAAAACACCGATTCTAATGTGTCTGTTGAAAGTTTAACCAATGCAAATGGTTCAGAATCTACTTCCGAAAATCAAAGGAACGAAAACAAAGATAATCTCGAAGATTGATCCCCATCTTAAGGTCTAATTAAAACTTGGATCAAGCCTTCAGCTCTTGAAGTTGAATGAGTTTATGATAAAGCTTTTGGTTGGCTATGAGATCTTGATGGGTACCCGTCTCTATAACTTCTCCCTGATCTAATACCACGATTTTATCTGCATGCATGACCGTACTTAAACGATGTGCAATGACAATGCTTGTTCGGTCTTTCATGAGTAACTCTAATGCCTTTTGTACGGCCTTTTCACTCTGACTATCTAGTGCCGAGGTCGCCTCATCTAAGATTAGTATTTCAGGATTTTTGAGCAAAGCTCTTGCAATAGAAAGTCTTTGCTTTTGACCACCCGAAAGCTTGCCTCCGCGCTCTCCTATTTCCGTTTCATAGCCATGTTCAAAGGATATTATGAAATCATGTGCATAGGCGGCTTTTGCTGCTTCCTCCACCTCGTTTTGTGTTAGTTCAGGCAAACCCAAGGCTATATTATTTCTAACGGTATCATTAAATAATATACTCTCTTGACTAACCACGCCAATTAAATCCCTTAAACCTTCTTGGGTGAACTTCCTTATATCCTTACCATCCAGCAGAATAGCTCCATCACTCACATCATAAAACCTTGCAATTAAATCTGTGAGCGTAGTTTTACCTGCTCCAGAAGGTCCAACTAGCGCCACAGTTTGCCCTTTCTTTAAATCAATATTGATATTTTTAATCACTTTGGCTTCCGAGTGATATTCAAACGAGACATTTTTAATTTCTAATCCTTCATTGAAGACAGGCGTATCTGGCTGTTGTGGGTCTTCCACAACAACAGGTGCTGTCACCAATTCTTGAATTCGTTCTAAACTCGCCATTCCCTTTTGAGCGGCATATAAAGCATTAGAAAAAGCCTTAAAAGGGGGTATTAGTTGACTAAAAATAGCAAAATATCCCAAAAAGAACTCAGGGTCTAATTCACCTTTAAAGACCATACTTCCACCTAACCACAACAATAAAGCAGACACACTAATACCTACGGTTTCCGAAACCGGTGATGATAAATCATATCTGCGTTGAACAGAGATATTATTGCGCGTATACTCTTGATCCTGCTTTTCATAACGGCTGTAAAAGTATTTCGAAGCATTGAACGCTTTTATGATTCTAATTCCACCCAAGGTTTCCTCAAAAGAGCTCATTACACGGCCTAATAATTGCTGATTTTTTGTACTTTTTCGTCTAAGAGACCTACCAATCAAGCCAATAATGATCGCGGTGAGGGGTAAAAATAACAAAATATATAATGTTAGTTTGGCTGATAATACAACCAAGGCAATCATAAAAATGATGATATTTAATGGCTGAAAGTATAATGCTTCCAATGATACCATCAGAGCAAATTCAATTTCTTTGATGTCATTACTCATTCTAGAAATCAAATCACCCTTGCGCTCATTATTGAAATATGCGATAGGAAGTTTAAGGCATTTCTCATAAATGTCGAGTCGCATTTTACGAATGCTCTTGTTACGGATCAGCACCATAAAATTCATGGCGGTGTAACGCGATGTATTCTTAAATAAAGTAACAATGACCAACCCTATACTGAGGTAAGCCAATGCTTGAAAGGGCTCACCTTTAGCTAAATCAGAAAACCACTCAAGAAAATCGCGGTATACATGGGAAAACCAATCACTCACACCATAAGTTGAGGATTTAATCTCATTCGTTTCTTCCGCCTTTCCAAAAAGAATTTTCAGAACCGGCATGATCATCAATAGAGATATAAGATTGAAAACGATATAAAAGAAATTGAAGATGAAGTTTCCAAAAATCAACCCCTTGTAATCAGCTGCATACCGCAGAAACTTAAATACCGCTTTCAAGACTCAACAAAATTAGGGAATAAGTAGGCGTATAAAAAAAGGGAGGCAGTAGCCTCCATTTTTAAAATTATAAATCACTCTCTTAATTAATGATCATTTTTTCTGTGTAATGCGCCCCATCGATGGTTTCTACTTCTACTATATATACCCCTGCCTTCGCCGCAATATCCAATTTAACAGATTTTCCTGCGCTAGAGTCACGAGCACCTTCAAAGTAAACTCTACCATCTAAGCCTAACACCTTCACTCTTTGTACCTTATAATCTGCATCGTAGATGTAGAACGATCCAGTATTTGGATTAGGGAATAACTTTAAAGAAGCATTTGCAAATGTCTTCACACTGCTTGGCTCGTTATCCAATATGGTTACCGTTAATACAGAATCTGCGCCAATGTTCCCAGCACCATCCATGTTTCTTAGAGCGAAAATCAAGGTCTTTGTTCCATCGCCTTCGGTATCGTCAGAAATATTGGCTTTTACGGTGTAAAAATTATTGTTTTTTACAACCAAAATGGTTCTTGTTTGATAGTCAAAATCAATTGGAGACACTGCTGTTCCTCCAATCTGAACTAAATCTACTTTGAAGTTTTCGTCGGTTGGGTTTACCCTTAGGTTCATTACCAATGAATCAGCTAACTCAGTGATGGTCTCAGAAGTTTTCTCAAAACGAATCACAGGTAAAGTAGCATTTGTAAAGTCATTTAAACTTCTGGGGGTTAAGTAATACTTCTCTTTGTATGGTACACGATTATCAAATTGAGAACCTATTCCTGCTACGTTAAAATAACCTTCTGGTGCTGGCGTACCATCGATATCTGTTTCAGCATCGATATATAAGGTATCTAAATGACCTGATGATGTTTGAACTCGAACATAGCGCCACGTATTATCTGTAATGACATTTACAGGCCATTCAAATGGATCAATCAAACGAACACGATTGAGTTGCACCAAATCGGATTCTGTTTGTTCATTGATATCCGTTACCACCACTGGTTTTCTCAAAGTAACACCCGAGAACTTACGTATCACTGTATCTATACTCTCCATTTGAGCGGTACCCTGGAACTGTCCGATTTTACCCTGAACAAGAACAGAATCACCCTCTTTTACATTGTATTTAAAGGTATTCACAGAGGAGAACACTTGAATTCCACCTGTATAGTCACGGACAGTAAACGACAAACCCGTTGTTCTCATATTTACACCGTAAACCACACCATTGATTCTACAGTTAACACCCAATGAATCTACTTGGCCATCACTTTTAGTTT
>JAYYCN010000180.1:0-10867 GCA_036161795.1 Bacteroidota bacterium | reverse complement strand
CTGTAGAAAATAGTTATCCTTTAGAAATTTCAAACGCTCTTATAGGTTCATGCACTAACTCATCTTATGAAGATATTGGTCGAGCAGCTTTTATAGCAAGAGAAGCAGCTAAAAAAGGTTTAAAATCCGAATTAATGCTAGGAACCAACGGCGTGAGTAAAATTGAACCCCCGTTAATCATAAAACCGAATACGGTTAGTACACACATGACAAGTTTCCAGGTGCCCGCGGATATTTCGGTTTTAACCGTTAATCCACACATGCATTTGTTAGGACAATCGTTAAAAGCTTATGCGTTAAAACCAAATGGAGATACCATACGGTTGATTCATATACCAAAGTGGGATTTCAGATGGCAGTATTTTTATACCTTCGAGAAAATGGTAAAAGTTCCCAAGGGAAGCGTTATAGAAGTAGAGGCTACGTTTGATAACACAACGAATAATCCATTTAATCCGCATAATCCACCTCAAAGGGTTGCAGAGCGATTTGAGTACGGTGGTTCTAGTATGAAAGCCGAGGATGAGATGTTTCAATTCATTATTACCTATCTTGGGTACCAAGCAGAAGATGAAAATATCCCCCTTAAGCCATGAGAATAGAAGCAGTTAAGCAAAAAACAGAAATCAAGGAGTTTTTGGATCTTTCAGCGAAAATTTATTGCGATGATCCGTGTTATATTGAGCATATTAAATCTGATATCGAGGCTATTTTTGATCCAAAACAGAATAAATCATTTAAAAACGGAACGGCGAGTAGGTGGATTGCCTTTAATGAAAACGGTGAGTGCGTGGGACGAATTGCGGCCTTTCACCAGGATAAGAGAAGTAAACGTTTTGGCGGTTGGGGGTTCTTTGATGCATTTGAGCGAGATACGGCAGAGATGCTCATAAAACATGCGGAGGATTGGTTAAAAGAAAACGACTGTAAGCATATACAGGCGCCTGTGAATTTTGGCTCTAGGGATAGCTATTGGGGTTTAAGAATTAATGCCGATAGTGCACCAAGTTATCAGGAGAATTACCATCGAAAGGAATATCAAGTGTGGATTGAAGACATGGGGTATGAACGCGAAATTGAACAAACAACCTATGAGATTTCACACCAAGATTTCAATTTTGAGCGGTTTTCGAATATCTCGCAACGCACGTTAAAAAACAGCGACTATCGTTTTGTTTCACTCGATTATTCAATGATCAATCAATTTGCAAGTGACTTTGTGTAGATATATAATCAGGCATGGTCATTTCATGATGATTTTGAACCCTTGGAGGAAAATGAGTTGTTGGTGCGTTTTAAGGAGATGAAAGCGGTGGTAATTCCTGAAACTATCATTTTTGCGTATCACCAAGATAGGCCGATTGGTTTCTTTGTGAATATGTTGGAGATAAACCAGGTCTTTAAGGATTTTAATGGAGAATTAACCTTTTGGAATAAACTTCGATACTTATTCCGCAGGGGGCAAATAGATCGCTTAAAGGGAGTGGTATTTGGCGTGATTCCTGATTATCATAACAAGGGTGTAGAAGCTGGTATGATCATGAAATTATACCGTGAGGCATTGAAGTTAAATAATTACAAAGTCATGGAGTTGTCTTGGATAGGAGACTTTAATCCGAAGATGCTAAGTATGTTAAAGTCACTAGGTGCTCGATTGATAAAAACTCATCACACCTATTTGAAGATTTTTTCTTGAATGATGTTGCATAAATAGTGTAGGTATCCTATTTTTGCACCACCATTAAATGATGGGATGATTCCGTAGCTCAGTTGGTAGAGCAATACACTTTTAATGTATGGGTCCTGAGTTCGAGCCTCAGCGGGATCACATGAAAGCCACCATAGGTGGCTTTCTTTGTTTTATTACTTCTTTCTTATAACGGACCTTGTCCATTGCTGTTTCCCATCGGATAGCAATAAGATTAAATGCTTAGAATGTTCGTTCGGCCATGGTAATGTAAATTGAGTTTTACGATTTTTTGATTGCTCCTTGAGTAGTTTTCCATCTAGCGAGTACCAAGCACAGTAGACAATTGGACTTTCTGCATCTACGTGTAATTCCTGATTATTACGTAAGGGGTTAGGGTAAATGTTGATACCTGATTTTTTGGTTAAACCTATTAGGCTTGCACGATCCATGCGTACGGTTTTACTAGATCTGCAAATACAGGCATTATCATCGGTGGTAGCAATCATGTTCATGGTGTATTCACCATCGGAAGGGAGCTCATAGGATACTTTTGCGTTGATTCCACTACTAGATTTATTACCCACTTGCTCTAAATTCCAATCATAGGAAACCTTGGATTGACCGCCAGTATTCGTTCCGTTTACAGATGGTTCGAATGAGATGCCGTAATAAGCGGTTTCGTAGGAAGGTGTTGAAACAAAATTGCAGGTTTTTGGTTTTTCCCATACGGTCACCTCCTCAATGCTTTCACTGAGGCAACCTCCAGAGGGTTTCGCTCTTAATTGTACTTTATAAACGGTTGTTTGTGATGCGTTGTATACTATATTTTTTTCTAAGCCCTCAAAGGTCTCACCGTTGCCATAATCCCAAAAGAAACTCATGCTGTCTGAGGGATTAAACGTTGTATTATTTTTAAATACCACAGTGTTACCAGAACATGCTGATTTCGTTGTAAAAACTGGTATAATTTCTTTCAGGATTTTTACTGTTCGTTTTTGGCTCGAGGTACAACCATTACTGAATGAAATGGATAATTCAACATTGAAAGTGCCTTCACTATTCCATGAATAATACAACGAGTCACTTGAGCCCATGTTACCACCGTTTACGTTCCAGGTTCGGCCAGTCAATGATTCCCCTTGATAGTCGGTAATGTCTGTTAAAATCCCATCTCTTTTTGAGCAAGTATCAAAAGCGGCTATTTCAACCACAGGACTGCGATTTACCTTGATATTTTTGGTTATCGTATCTGAGCAACCAAACTCAGAATTGACGATGAGTCGTACACGTTTATCACCCGAAGTTTGAAATTTATAGGCAGGGGAGCGATTTGTGGATTTTCCATTAGCCTCATCGAAGTCCCAGACATTACCAAATAAGCTGGCCTTCATCGTCGTATTGTTTTGGAATCGAAACTCCTCAAATTGACAACTACCTGAGGTAAGATCAAAGGATGCAACGGGTTGTTCATAAACACTAACCTTTGTGGTTTTTGTATTTTTACAATCTTTATCTTCTGCGGTCAAAGAGACATAATAGATGCCGTAATTAGAGAACACGCGGTTGAAATTAGTGGCATTTATTACCGTGTCTGCGCCGCCGAAATTCCAGCTCATCTTCGCATTAATTGGGCTCGTTTTATTATCAAAATTTACCGGTTTGCCTTCACATGCATTGTCTCTGCTAAAGTCAGCTGTTGGGCTTTGTATAATATTAAGGCCTTGTTTTTTTACAAATAGAAAGGTGTCAGGAAAACTAGTGATGTACAGCGTAGTATTAAAGTTGCCACTTGTGTCATATCTGAATGTTGGATCTTTTTGTATCGATGTGTCCAAAGGATTATTGGTGCCGAATTCCCATTTATATTCCAGATAAACATTTGTAGAATTTATGAAAGAAGTATTGATGAATTTCAAACTGTCATCGCTACATAAGGATTGATTAATTTCAAAATCAACTTCGGGTGTAGGGCTTAAATAAATCAATCGATTTATAATAGTATCACAACCGTTGACTAAATCCGTTAGTTTCAATCTCCAAGTTAAGGTACTATCATCGATTAGCGTATCGCTACTCCTAAAACCCCATAGTAAGGAACTAGAAGATGAAGGTGCTGTAACGGTCGCTCCATTTACATAGCGTCCTGATGCAGTATGAGCGGAAGCACTCGCGGTCCATTTTGACCCGTAATCACCATCATTAAAGGCTCTTGGCGCACTAACTTCATAGGTCAATTGTAACCCACGAATCGTTTTATCTGTTGTCGTGAAGCGACTGTATCGTGGCCTATTTAGTCCGCTGCTAACTGCGGCTGTGAGTTGGGAACCACCAGGAGCAGGTTTAACAAATACTGTTATCTTATGTGTGTCGAGTTGGGAATTATCATCATTTATTGCTTGATATACGGCAATTGTTTGTGTTCCCGGGGTATTTATTTGAATGGGTTTTGAAAAATAAAGCTTTACGGAATCACCCGCAGGAACCGATTGACTAAACGATTCGCTGTAATGTTTTCCATTACCGTAATACCCAATTTTCAAGGATGAAACAGTATCACTAAAGTTATTTACAACCCAAACCGTAGGATCAAATAAATAACCGGAACATACGGTATCCATTGATGCGGTATAATCTAATCTGAATCCCAAATCAAAATAGGACTCTATCGCTCCTATGTCATGCATGATTTGAGATCTTTTTGTTCCCAGAACATCCGTGGTGCTGAATGTAGTAGCTTTTGTATTGTTTTGGTTCAATACTTGACCGCTTCTGTAGTCACCGGCTTTCTCATCACGAAAACGTGGGGATTGATTATGATTTGATTTATCTGACTTTGAGTCGGCATACCAATCTGAAAATTTATTGTATGAGTTATTACCTAGCTGCCAATACTCATTTGAGAACTTACCCTCAGACCATATGTTATTGTCTTTTACAATTCCTGGGTTTAGGATGTAATTCATATAAGCGCTTGCAGTTCCTTTTGCTTGGATTACATTTCCTACAAAATTGAGTTCGGATTGATCATAGAAAAACGAAACATACTGATCGAATGTGCTCAAACCAGAATCATTGAACACAATGGTATTGTAATATGCATTGTAGGTGTACAAACTACTGGATGTGTTTTCGGAGTACCAGGTGAGCATCATACCATTACTGGTATTGTTTGCGATTAGGTTGGAAATAACATTTAGATTTCCACAACGAATCGTGTAAATACCTGTAAAACTATTCCAATCGGATGAGGTGATTCGGTTATTGGTGATTTTATTTCCAATGATGTCATAATCACTTTGTCCAAATATAGAAATTGACCCCAAGTATGTGGCTATGTTGGAATCGATTTGGTTGCGTTTAACCTCTATGACTTTACCCTTCGCTTGGGTATTGTTTCTTAGGTATATGATCCAAGCATAGTTTGTACTGTTCATAGAGTACCTTGAGGTATTGAATATATTATCATTTATTTTTAAGCCTTGATTAGACTGAAGGTTATATCCATAGGAAGTTCCAGTGTAGGATTCGATATCGTGGAATTTATTTGTTGATAAGTTCAGAAATAAATTCTTTTCGCTGTTGCAACCCACAAAAGCTCCAGACAAGTTGAGGTCTTTGATTTCGTTAGATAAAAACTCGAAATATACAGAGTCATTCCCACTAGTATTATTCAATTCTAATACCTTGAAGTTGAAAGCAGGTGAGATGCTCGCTGTTAAGCTTGAACCTGCGTAAGGAATATCCTTAATGGTGTTTTGTGAAATTTGGGTTGATGTAACGTTATTCCTGCTGTCTTGAACATGAAAAACAACGGCGTTTGAATCAATGTAATCATTCGACCCTGCATTTATTCTGCTGATCGTATTTCCAATGATTTTTTCGCTGTTCACATATCGCAAGTAATAAACGGTTGAATAGAAATTTTGAATTTCATTTTTGATAAATGAATTTTGCGTTTCTGTGTTACGGTAATTCGCAGAACTCTGTTGATCAATGATAGCATAACGAGGCCCAGATCCTCCATTGGTACTCAAAGTACAATTTTGAATGGTGTTATACACGCCATTAGATTTACTACTATTCGTCATGTACGATGAGTTGCTGCTAGAAAAAGTAATATAAGCCCCCGTATCAGAGGTCCCGGCTTGTAAACTTCCTAGCTTGATCATACAACTGTCGATAAGGTTGGAATCCGCACGGTTACTAAATCTTATACCAGCTGAATTTGCGTTTGTGCTAGTATTGATAACCTGCAGTTTTTTTAGATTTATATGGTCGGTTCCATTCAGATGAAGAATTTCACTCACGAGGCTTCCTGTGATATTGTATCCATTTCCGTTAATGGTGATGGAGCGACTTTTTGTAATAGAGTTTTTTGGTGGTTGTTTTAGCTCAACCTTGTTTTTAATGTTGAAGCTTGATTTCACACTTATATTGACCTTGCCGGCAAGGCCGTAGTTGTATAAACTGTCGGCAAATTCATGCCAAGTTTGAAAGTTTTTTGCGCCAGTTCCGCCTATGGTATAATTACCTGCAAGCTGAGCTTGAAGCTGAATCATATTAAAAAAAATAAAAAGGAGGCTAAAAATGAACTTGTTTTTTTTCATAAGGTTGAGTTTGTAAAAATAAGCTATCCTTCTTTAAATCAGGGATATCAACATCGGAGAAGAGATGATTCCGTAGCTCAGTTGATAGAGCAATACACTTTTAATGTATGGGTCCTGAGTTCGAGCCTCAGCGGGATCACAAAAAAGCCACAATAGGTGGCTTTCTTCGTTTTATTACTTCTTTCTTATAACGGGCCTTGTCCATTGCTGTTTCCCATCGGATAGCAATAAGATTAAATGCTTAGAATGTTCGTTCGGCCATGGTAATGTAAATTGAGATACACGGTTTCTTGATACCTCCTTTAATAGTTTTCAAGTATAAAGTTTAATACGAACCGTATACTTATAAAATAGAAGAGTTTCGCCTATTTTTTATATTTTGTTGATGAATCGTTTTATTCTTTTATCAATCGAATTACTGCCTTTTTATTTTCTGATTCAATAACCATTAGATAAACACCTGCTGGTTCATTTATTTTTATGTTCAATAATTGAGTGTCATTGTACTTTTTCAACTGAATTATTTTTCCGCTCAAATCTGTAATAGTAACTATTGTTGAATTTAAATTCTCTCCTAGATCAACTGAGAAATTCCCGTCCGTTGGATTTGGATATAATAAAAGTGTATTTCCAAAATTATTTTCAATAATATCTAATGATGAAGTAACTATATATTTGTCATGATTTGATGTTAAAGAATCAAGTGCATAGCATATTGTAACAACTTCATTTGCACACCCTATACTATTTAGTGTGCCTATAGTTTCATTGATTTTTACTAATCCATTATTTAAACCTCTCAATGACATAGGTTTAATTTTTCCGTATTTGAAAATAGAGACTATATTTAATACATCTTGAATTGTATTTACATTGCTACTATCATTAATGCCTATTGCAATTAAAGTATCACAAATCCCAGGTATCGGTTGTTGATGATCAAATATACTACAACATGTTCCTATAAATGGAACCGAATTCATTAATAAACCTTGAGTTAGTAATTTGAATTGTTGAATATCATATGAAAAAGAAACAACAGAAATAGTATCATCTATATTAAGCCCTAATGAGGATGGGTTAATAATGCCATTATTGTTGCTATTTATTATTGTATTACCTAGCTTGTCAAAAGCTACACTATCATGCAGTACGATTAAAAAGTCATTTTGAGGAATAGTTCCTGTAGGGCTTGGTGAAGTAGCGTAGATAGGAGTGCTAGTTGATTGATTAATAGCAATGTCTGTTGATGTTCCACTCAATGTGCCCGAAGTAGTTGAGCATGTTGTCCACCCTTGATCATAAATATTTGATGAAGTGACTATATAATTGTCATGATTTGATGTTAAAGAATCAAATGCATAGCATAATGTACTAACATTGTTTGTACACCCTATACTACTTAGTGTGCCTATAGTTTTATTGATTTTTACTAAAGTATTATTTAAACCTCTCAATGAAAACATCCCGTTGTAAGTACTGGGGACATAACCCCCGTGTTCGCCCAAAACATAGAGTAATTTTAATACATCTCGAATTGTATTTACATCGCTACTATCATAAAATCCTTCTGCTGCTAGAGAATCACATAACCCAGGTATAGAAGAAGACATATCGATTATAGCACAACATGTTCCTATAGGTGGAACCGAATTCATTTGTATACCTTGAATTAGTAATTTGAATTGTTGAATATCATATGAAAAAGAAACAACAGAAATAGTATCATCTATATCAAGTAAATCGTAAAAGTACACAATACTATCATACCAAGAATCGAACTTGTTATTGGAGCCCCTTAAATATATTTGGGATAGGTTAATAATGCCACTATCGTTAGCATGTATTATCAGGTTACCCCCGTCAGGAGCTCGTAACGTACGTTCTCCACCTAAAAGATTAAATTTACTTACACTATCATGCAGTACGAATAAAAAGCCATTTTGAGGAATCGTTCCTGTAGGGCTTGGAGAGGTAGAGTAGATCGGAGTGCTAGTCGATTGATCAATAGTAATGTCCGTTGATGTTCCAGTCAATTTGCCCGAAGTAGTTGAGCATGTTGTCCAACCTTGACCATAAGTACTCGTAATGCTTATGATAAGTGTTATTAAGAGTAATATTTTTTTCATAATCTATTTTTTTAGAGTTTTAATGTTTGCCAAAATTAGTATAGACGCAACTCACCAAAAACATGCGTCTATTTTTACTATACTTCGCAACTTTAAATTAGTTCATTGACATAGTTAAAAAGTGATATTCGGTCAATGGCTGCGTTTATTCTCAAAGGGTATTACCGAAAATATGCTTTTCTTACAATAAATCCAATCGTAACGCTATATTAGACTTTATTAACCTGAAGGTGCGAGCTGGTCTGCATCTTTAAGGATGATTGGTAAATATTGAACGTGGGGCTATTGAAATCAAGGTTTTTGGTGTTAATAATAATCAAAAGATGGACTCAAACTTGGCACAAAATAAAATCAACCACATACGAATTGTAAATGGTTGATTTTGTTGGTAGCGAAGGGGGGAATTGAACCCCCGACCTCAGGGTTATGAATCCTGCGCTCTAACCACCTGAGCTACCTCGCCAATTAAGGGTGCAAAAATAAGGGTCTTATTTTATTTTACCAATACTCTCTCTAAAGATTCATTGACAACTTGAGGTTGAATGTCCTCCATGCAGGAAGTTCCATGTTTGCATTTACCTAAATAAAAACAATCACACGGCTTGGGCGGGCCAATGATTTCACCCTTGTCGAACAAGTCGAACTCATGAGGATTGAAAATATTATTCATTAATACAATCCGCTTTCCTAAGCCCAATGTTAAATGCATTCCCATGGTCACTTGGGTGATAACCGCATCACATTGATCAATGAGATTAATGAATTGTCCCAATCCAAAGTGACCTAAATACTCTGCGCCACTCCCGGCCTGAATCGCTAAATTCCGTTCGTGTTCTTGCGCTCCACCAAGTAGCAATGGATAATGCCCAGCTTCTTTGATTTGTTCGGCGAGTTCCATCCATTTCTCTATTCCCCAAAGTCGAGTGGTCCATCGATCTCCACAACCCGTGTTGAGGCCAATGATTTTCTTGTCCTTTGGTAGAGCCCACTTGTAGCCTTTATCTGAATGATTATCAAGTAAGTATGCTTCGCCTTTGTATTCCAGTCCACAGAGTTCAAAGATCTCTGTGCAGTAATTCCTGGTGTTAGCTTGACTTAAATCGTCGAATAAACCGGTGTTGAACTTATGATTTGCCAACTCATTTACCGGCTGTGAAGTACCGTCCTTAAGGATGTATCCGTACTTTTCATTAGCATTAACTGTTTTTAATAATGCCGAAGCTTCTTTTTCCTTATCTAGATTAATTGCAATATCCCAATCGGTATTTTGAACGTAAAGCATCGCTTCCGTCCCTAATTTGTAAATCTCGTCAATTTTGTTTTTTGGTAATATGCCAGGAAAAAGGGTGATCCATGTAAATTTGGCATTGGGATAAATT
Organism: Bacteroidota bacterium; assembly: GCA_036161795.1. Lineage (GTDB taxonomy): Bacteria > Bacteroidota > Bacteroidia > NS11-12g > UBA955 > VMCP01. The sequence goes on along the minus strand of JAYYCN010000180.1, from coordinate 1,062 downwards.
TCTTTATATCGGGTAATTAATGGCGTTGTTCGAATTACATCACCCATGGCCCCTAGCTTAATGATGAGTATCCGTTTCTCTATTGGTGTGTAAGCCGGACAGCCATCACAATGATATCCATGCTCTTTGTGGGGTTTGCAAGGTATATGACCTAAAAAGTGAAGGCAGTCCGGTTTGTATAACATCCTGCGAATTTAGTTTTTTTCATAAATATGACGCGACCTTGCAACTAATTGGACACAATTTTTGTCTATTTTAGTAGTAGAGTTTTGAGGAACACCATAACGCGAAAAATATTTGTATTCTTTACGCTAATCTTCTTGGCAAAAGGTTTGATTTCCTCCCATTTGGTCGGCGGTTTTCTAACGTACCGTTGGTTGGGCTCAAACGGCACTACTACACAATACCGCGTTACGCTTTTTGTTTACCGTGATTGCACAAATGATGGCACAGATGGTGAAGTCCCTTTTGATGAAACCATAGACCTATGTGTTTACAGTGGAGATAAAAGATTATATACGACCTATGTGGTTCGATTAATATCCCGTAAAAAAGTACAACCCGTAGGTAATACCAATTGTCCGGAGGTTGCATCTGCTTGTCTTGAGCAAGGGATTTATGAGGTGACCATTGGACTACCGAATAGTTCTACAGGATATCACCTTAAATGGGAAAGGTGTTGCCGAAACACCCAGAATAATCTACGTGACCAAACAGGAGAAGCCTACCAAGGACAAACCTATTACGGTTTTATACCGCCAAGCTCTATAAAAAATAGTTCGCCATATTTCCAGGATATTCCCGTACCGTTCATCTGCAAAAACGACACTACTACCATACGAAATAGGGCAGTGGATCCCGATGGAGATTCATTATCCTACCGATTTTTAACGCCTTGGAAAGGAGCACAAAAGAACGACCCTGTGCTCAATACATGTCCAGACCCTATGTCAAATTTCCCTGAAGTAGATTATAGAAACGGGTATTCTGCAACCAACCCTTTTGGGACCTCGGGTATAGCCAGCATTGATGCATTTAATGGTTTGACAACGTATATGTCTA
>JAYYCN010000179.1:0-3126 GCA_036161795.1 Bacteroidota bacterium | reverse complement strand
TTACTCATACTGATCGCCGCTGTAATGAAGGCAGACGGTGTGGCTATGAAAAGCGAACTCGACTTGGTGAAGTCGATGTTGCTTAGAACATACGGAGAACAGGAATCAAAAAATATGCTCTTACAACTAAGAGAGTATTTAAAAAAAGAGCACAATCTTAACGAGGTTTGTCGCAATCTGCGGAACCGTATGAGCTATTCTCCTCGTCTCGAGTTGGTTCATATTTTATTCCGAATTTCCAGAGCAGATGGTGTCATTTCCGATGCGGAAATCAGTTTGATACAGCAAGTAGCCACACAGTTAGGAGTAAGCCATACCGACTATCTATCACTGAAAGCCATGTTCGTGGAATCAGCGGATGCAGACTTCAAGATCTTAGATGTTTCTAACTCGGCTTCTCAAGACGAAGTAAAAAAAGCATACCGTAAGCTTGCCATGCGTTTCCACCCCGATAGACTACAAGGCCTCTCAGAAGGAGAAAAGAAAAGTGCCGAAGCAAAGTTCTTAAGAGTTCAAAAAGCCTACGAGAATATCAAGAAAAAGAAAGGCTGGAAATAATGAACGTTCACATCGTTTTATTCCTCGTTAGCCTGTTCTATGGAATTCTTTTCTCATGGGCTGGTGAAATCATGCCCCAATACCTTTCTTCTGAATCATTGGTTTGGATGAGGGTAACATTTGCTGCGGTGATTTTCCAAGTGATTGGATTCCTTTACTATTCGAAAAACAAGGTTCACTGGAAAACCGATTGGAAAACCTTTGCTATTTGCGGGTTTTTCGGAACATCGGCAAATATGTACCTATTCTTTAAAGGTTTGGAAATTACACACCCCATTAATGCGGCGGTATTGATGCTATTGGCACCATTATTTGTTGCTATGTTTGATCACATTCGTTTGAACAGAATGCCTACGGTCATTTTCAGTGTTGCATTGGTTATTGCGGCTATTGGGTGCATTCAGCTCATTGGTGGGATAGGTATTTCTTTTCAATCAAAAACCATCATGGGTGATATTTGGGTAGGCATCAACGCCGTCTTTTATGCCATATATCTGGTAAAAGTGAAAAGTTTAACTCAAAAATACCCCGCATTCGTAATCAATAGATGGACATTCAGCTTTGGTTGGTTATACATCACCCCCATTGGCTTAATCCCCTTCATCGGAACTGATTTTAATGTTATACCATCTGCCATTGTATTTAAAATAGGATACATTTTAGTCGTAATGAGCTTTCTAGTTTACTTCATGAACGCTTATGCTATTCAAAAATCTGGTCCAACATTAACCGGGGTTTACATCTACTTACAACCTCTACTTGCTAGTCTTATCGCCGTTTTTTTAGGTACCGATGAACTTTCATTAGAAAAAGCAATTTGGATTATTTTGGTTCTGGTATCTGTGTTTATCGCAACAAAGAACTCACCGAGTCAATTAAGAGTCATTGCAAATGGTGGGAAAAAGAACTAATTTTGCGGTAGAATTAAAAGAGTCATGCGCGACGCAAAAGCAAATAAAAATCTAGAAAAGCTCATCAGCATTGTTGATAGTGAGGGTATACAAACTGATAAGTTGATAAAACCCATTCAAGAAATCCGCGAAATTGCCAAGGAGGAAAAAGACCCATTGGTTACCCGAGCACTGCGTTTGGCGTGGCAACATATAGAAGCCAACGAGTCATTCAACATTCCGTTAGCCGAAGAAATTGAAACGGAAACCGAAAATTTGAGTTACTTTCTAAGTTTATGCATCAAGAATGAAAATGACTTCAATCGCGAAGACTTAAGGGAAATGACCAACAACCTCCAAGAACTAGCCTAAAATTTGAAACTGCGCCAATACATATCGCTGCTTCTGCTTTGCCTGTTTGTAATTGGTCAGTCAAACACCTTACATGTACATCATCACGATGAATCAGATCATATAGAGTTTGCTCAAACAGAATTCACTTTCTCTGAAAATTGTTCCGTTTGTGATTTCTTATTTGAATCCTTCGAAATTCAACTTCCAATTACGGAAGCTTGTAATAACGAGTTTCTCATCTCCGGTGCGAGTCCCATTTATCTGGCTACACTCGCTTCTTTCTCAGAGAAATCCAAGAATAAATCCCCTCCTCAAGGTTAATTATATTTCCGAAGGAATCGATTGTTTCGATCCGTCTTTTGCAAAAAGACACCTCCCTTTGAATATTTATTAACCCATTACATCAACCTAATTAGGTACATATCGCTGTTGGCATTCGCCATCTCATTCTCTCTGCAAGCACAGGTTAAATCTTGTGAGAATACCCTCATGCTTGTTCTCAAAGATGGGAATAACCATACAATTACGGGTGCTGAAGTTTTCATTGAGGAGCTTCATTTGCTTAAAAAGACAGATAAAAATGGAAGTGTACGCTTTGAAAAGCTGTGCGATAAACGATGGGAATTGGATATATGGTACCGGGAGCAGCATATACACCACTGGGGACTCACCGGAAAAATCGATACCCTGATTTTCATCGATTCCATTGAAAGGCTTCAAACCACCTACATAAAAGGGCTACAGATTCAGCATGGTCTCACACATGCACAGGGAAAAGATATTTCGAACCTGTCAAACACCTCGATTTCCAACCAACTCAGTGAGCTACCCACGGTCAGACTACAATCAACTGGGAATACCATACAAAAACCTATTTTGCAAGGATTACAGGGATTGCGCTTACCTCTGTTTCAAAATGGCTTCCGATTAGAAACGCAAGCCTGGGGAACCGATCATGCTCCGGAGCTGGGTCGTTGGGGAATCCAATATGTCGATCTGCAAAAGGGAGCGAATGCATTAAAATGGGGAAACGGGACATGGGGCAATGCACTAAATATTCAGTACAAGCCAACGCTTCATGCATTTGAAAATACGGTAAAAACCAATATCCAATATGGGAGTAACGCCCAATCAATAGGGGCTGGTATTACCCTCAAACACGGCGGCTCAAAACAATACAATGGTATTTACAGCCACTTAAGCTATCATGAAGCAAAAGACTATCGAACGGTAGATGGGTACCTCCCGAATACTGGTTTCAAGGAATCGCGAATAACAATAGGTTCTAACCATATCGTAAGTAAGAAATACCTCTTAAATATTG
>JAYYCN010000178.1:0-5807 GCA_036161795.1 Bacteroidota bacterium | reverse complement strand
CGATTCCACCACCCAATATTGCCAATAAGTAAAACTTCCACGACATAATAGCGAAGTTACAGAAATCTTAGATGCTCTATCAACTTCAAAAAGTAACTTTGCACTTGTGTTGTACAGGATTTCAAATTTGATTGATGAATCTCCGCGAGTTCGCAGGTTTTTTTTACAACCTTTATCTGAAGAGAAGAATAACATAAATTTTATTCCGGGCCAATTTATAATTCTTCAAAAGGAATTAAAAAATGGGGAAATACCTCTCCTGAGAAGTTATTCTATTGCCAATATCGAAACGGATGTAAAAGAGATTGAACTTTGTATAGTCATCAACCAAACAGGCGAGTTTACGCCATGGTTGTTCACTCTAAATATCGGAGATGAAATACAGGGTAGTGAACCACAGGGATTGTTCAATCTCAATGAAATATCTTCATCTGTGCCTTATATATTTGTATGCACTGGAACAGGGGTTGCACCCTTTAGGAGTATGATTCAAAAGGTATTAAACGAATCAAATAACCAGGTTTATTTGATTTTTGGTAACCGGATAGAAGAAGATATTCTATACCGCGAATACTGGGAGTATCTTTCTGATAACCAGGAACGATTTACTTTCATCCCAACCCTTAGTAGGGTGTCGAATTGGAGGGGTAGAACTGGTTATGTACATGATATATATAGGGAATTATTAGAGAAAGGAGAAGATGCAAGAATATACGTTTGCGGTTGGCAAGAAATGTGTAAGGAAACTAGAACTAACCTAAAATCAATGGGGTATAATCGACGCCAATACCACTTTGAACAATACGATTAGTAAATTTTTAGGTAAATTTTGGTGATCTGGGTTTTTTCCCCTTATTATTGCATGTGTAGCTGATATTCACTCAGCCACAAATCTAGAATTCCCACTGACTATTTTATTGATTTATTGAATACGGATTATATGACCCAATCCCCTGATTTTGCAAAGAAGAGTGTGGCTGAACTGCGTGTGTTAGCCGAAGCATTGGAAATTGAAGGATTTTCGAAATTGAAAAAGGCAGAGTTAATTGAGGCGCTTGTTAACGCTTCCTATCAAGACTCAAACAATAATCAAGAAGCAGATAAAACTGCGGAAGCACATGAAAAACCTAAGCGCAAACGTAGAAGAGTTACAGATTCTGAAGATGATCAAAAACCGTCTCTCGCATCTGATGAAAAAAAGACGATCAGTAGTGATCAAAGTGCAGATTCTGAGAAAGCAGAAACTGAAATGCCTGATATAGAGAAAGATAGAAGGCGTAACTCAGAAGATAGGCCGCACAGAGATCATCGCAGGCGCGACAGAAAATCGGAAGATTTCGCTGAATCTGATAACGAAACAACAAATGCCAAAGAAGAAAAGCCTGAGACTGAGGAGCAAAAGCGAAGAAAAGAAAAGCTTAAGCTCTTAACAGAAATGGAAGGTGTTGTGACTACTCAGGGAGTAATAGAAACAGTGTCAGATGGATACGGTTTTTTGAGATCTCCCGATTACAACTACCAACCATCTCCAGATGATGTTTACGTGCCAAGCTACATGATTAAGCAAAATGGTCTTAAAGTTGGAGATACCATCAGAGGAAGTATTCGTCCACCTAAGGATAATGAGAAATATTTCTGCCTGGTTCAGTTAGAATCGGTAAATGGGAAATCACCCGAATCGGTCAGAGATAGGGTAGCATTTGAACATTTGACACCGCTTTTCCCAGATGAAAAATTAGACCTTTGTGACAACCCTAAGCATTATTCTAATCGTATTATTGACTTAATTTCACCGATCGGTAAAGGACAGCGTGGGTTGATCGTTTCTCAACCAAAGACGGGTAAAACTTGGTTATTACAAGGTATTGCAAATGCCATAGCTAAGAATCATCCAGAAGTATATATGATGATACTTTTGATTGACGAAAGACCTGAAGAGGTGACTGATATGGCAAGGAATGTAAGAGCAGAAGTAGTTGCTAGTACATTTGACGAACCTGCTGATAAACATGTGAAGCTTTCGAATATGGTGCTTGAGAAAGCGAAGCGATTGGTAGAATGTGGTCATGATGTTGTTATTCTTCTAGATTCTATCACACGTTTAGCGCGTGCATTTAATACGGTTCAACCAGCATCCGGTAAAATACTATCCGGTGGTGTTGATGCAAATGCTCTTCAAAAGCCTAAGCGTTTCTTTGGAGCAGCAAGAAATATTGAAAACGGTGGCTCCTTAACCATCATTGCCACGGCACTCACCGATACGGGTTCAAAAATGGATGAAGTTATTTTTGAAGAGTTTAAAGGAACAGGTAATATGGAATTACAGTTAGATCGTAAGTTGTCTAACAAACGGATATTCCCAGCCATCGATATTACGGCCTCAAGTACAAGACGTGAGGACTTACTTATCGATAAAACGGCACTACAAAGAATGTGGGTGATGAGGAATTATCTCGCAGATATGAACTCGGAAGAAGCCATGAATACTTTCCTCAAGTACATGCAAAATACCCAGGATAATACCGAGTTCTTGGTTAGTATGAATGGATAATGAATAGAATAGCAGTTATAACAGGTTCAAGCCGAGGAATTGGCTTAGCGGTTGCAGAGAAATTCGCTATGCAGGGTTTTGATATCGTGATTCACGGTCGAAACCAAAAGGAACTGAATGCTGTTGCAAATAATATTCAAACAAGATTTCAAGTAAAAGTAACTGGGGTTGCTGCTGATTTAAGTAGCAAGGATGAATGTTCTTCATTTGTACGGGATGTCATTGCGTTGCATTCAAGTATTGATGTTCTTGTCAACAATGCTGGGGTGTTCCTTCCGGGTACATTGATGGAAGAGTCCGATGACCAAATGGAAAAGCAAATGAGCACTAATTTCTTTTCTGCTTATTTCACAACCAAGGGATTATGGACTGTACTCAAGAAAAATGAACGCTCGCACATAATAAATATGTGCAGCATAGCAAGCATTACAGCGTACGATGCAGGCGGAGGATACGCAGTCACAAAACATGCCCTACATGGATTTACAAAATCGTTAAGAAAAGAAGGTATCCCATTTGGTATACGAGTGACATCAATAATGCCAGGAGCTACTTACACGGATTCATGGTCCTCAGCGGATTTACCCCAAAGTAGATTTATGACAACCAGTGATGTAGCCAATACCGTTTGGAACGCATGGGAAATCAACGAACATACCGTGATGGAAGAGGTGATTATACGCCCAATCGAAGGAGATATTTAAGAAAATCAAAAGATTTCCGAGAAAATATGATGACTGCCGCTGATGGATAACCTAATTCAGCGTTTAATCAGTTATATTTGAAAAATTAATTAGATATTAACAGGAATGAAAAAGTTATTATTTGTAGGAATGGCTTTATTTGGGGTTCTAAATTTGAATGCTCAGGGTATGAAGTCTATGCCAATTCATCCGCAGGATACTAAAATTGGTGGTGTTTTACCCAAACAACGAATTCACACGAAAAATGGAGATGTTATTTCAAAAAGAAGAGAAACCATTAGTGGGCAATACAACTACGTAACGTCTTATGGCGAAACTTGGATGATCGGTGATCCCAACAGTTATGTTAGATGGATTACGGAAGATACCAATGCCATTACCATGTATACAGACGGAAATTCTGGTAGATCTTACGTGCATACAATTGGTTCCAGCTTTGATCCGAAAGATTCTTCTTACGAAGTTACTGGTCAACCAGTTCTTACTAGATTTAACCCGTACACGGTAGATACCCTCAGATGGCAGCAGTTCTACGTGCGACAGGTTGATTCTATAATGGAATCCGAAATGATCGAGGTAGTTGATACAGTGTACGTTCAGTACTTCAATTTCACAAGTATGGATTTTGCTGGTTTACAAGGAATTACGGATTTCTTTGGTTATCCAAAAAGAGATAACTATAGTCCCAAAACCTTATTAAACTCTTCTGCCCTTGCTACAGATACTTTTCTGTTGAGAACGGGTGATGGTGATAGTGTAGATTATGCAGGTGGTTCATTGTTCGCATCTTTGACAGGGACTGTTCCTCCGGATGCTGTTCGTTCATTGAGTACAAATACAAATGAACTACGTGCCAATAATGTGTGTTTTTCAATTACGTTTAAACCGATGATAAAGGCACAATTAAACGATACTTTTATTAATTGGAATGGTCCAAAATACAAAGGTAAATTGAATGGGTACGGTCTAAGAGCTTACTATTGGACAGATCTTGCCATTCGTGCTATTTCAATGCGTCGTTATAACAATACATTCTGGGTTCCATCTTTCTTGAGAGATGGTGCGACCAGCAATGGGTGGAAGTCTTACATTTCTACTTCTGCTTACAACACGACTACATTGTTGGGGTATTGGATAGACATTACCACGGAGAATGCAAGCACAGAAGAACTAAGTGGGTTAAATACCCTAAACGTATACCCGAACCCAGCTTCTATGGATAACCAAGTATGGGTGGCTTTCGATTTAAATCAAAAGTCAATGGTTGATGCTCAAATCATGAATTTAAGCGGCCAGGTTTTAGCAAGTGTAGATTCTCGTGAGCTAAATGCTGGTACTAACGAACTTGCTCTTCCTATACAATCCCTGAAGCCAGGTGTGTACATGGTTCAAGTGAATAGTTCAATCGGAATGCAGACAACCAAATTTATTCTTGAATAAGAAATCAAATCGTTTACCGAAAGGGGGCGCTACGGCGTCCCCTTTTTTTATGTCTAAAATAAAATGCAATTACCTTTGTAGTGTGAGACAAAAGTTCGTTTTGATTATTTCATTGGTGTTCTACTTGAATTCAACCAAAGCCCAAATCTTCTCAGCATTACAGAATTCGAATTACTCGGGTGTAAATCTTATTTACACAAACCCAGCGCAAGTTGCAATGATGACGCACAAACGGAGTGCAACCGTCGGGGTTATTGGGTATGATTTAACGAACGATTATTTCAGTTTAGAGGCTCCCTTTTCATTATGGAAATTAATAACTGGAGGGGTAGATGATAAATATCGTAACCCAGATGGTAGTATTGACTGGCAAAAACAATGGCTGAAGGAAGATCCAAATCAAAACGATATTAATTTCAATTTAAGCACGGAATTTAGAGGTCCCTCATATGTGAATCATTATGGTCGTTTTGTTTGGGGAACAGCTACAAGAACAAGGTCTACCTTGGATATTAATGGATTATCAACGGGAGCTTGGTCGTGGGGGCGGCAGTGGCTTGATAGCCAGAGGTTGGAAAGTCCGTTGGTGATCATTTCAGATGAGTTTGAGGCCCAAGCAAATTCATACCAGGAATTATCTGCAGTATTGGCGGCAAAAGTTGTTGATGGAGAACGTTTCAAATTAGGTATTGGAACTACCCTTAAGGGTATTTTGGGTTTGGGGAGTGTCAACATAAAGAATAACGGTATTGAATTCAATGGTATCGGGATGGATACCGTAGAGGTAACAAGTGGTTACATGGAGGTGGCATATACAGATAACAGTATCCTTAAACAGTTATTTAGTGGTGTTTTATCCGGCGGGTTACCGAGGCTAAGTGAGATTCACGGTTTAGGTTTCGGTATGGATGCAGGTATTTCTATGGAATTTGGAAAGGATATGTCCACAGGTGGGAATGAGCAACATACATTTAGGGATTACCGATTTAAAGTTGCTGCATCTGTCACCGATATAGGACAGATTGGATATACAAATGCCAATGATGGGTTTATCATTGATGGAAGTAATGGCTTCAAGATGCCGTTGACCACTCCTGAATTTGCAAATGCAG
>JAYYCN010000177.1:0-9552 GCA_036161795.1 Bacteroidota bacterium | reverse complement strand
ATCGTTGGTCAGATGATCCGAATCGCATTCATGTGAATGGAAACCCTGGTGTTGAGGTCATTGTTCAAAGTACCGACCGCGAAGACATCATAAAAAATGCAGCCTATGTAAAGGATTACATGAGCGAGTTTGAGAAAATGCATCCACAACTTCAAACCACTCTAATTAGAGATCAATCCAAGACACTAAACGAACGTAAAGAATTGCTCTTTGAAAATGGCTTAATCGGGATGATACTCGTATTGCTATTGCTATCCATGTTCTTGAACATCCGTATTGCATTTTGGGTTGCTTTGGGCTTGCCTGTTTCGTTCTTGGGTATGTTTGTTTTGGCCTTATATATGGGTGTTACAATCAATGTCATTTCACTATTTGGAATGATCGTCGTAGTTGGTATTTTGGTAGATGATGGCATCGTTATTTCTGAGAATATTTACTGGCACTATGAAAAAGGTAAAAACGCTATACGTGCTGCTGTAGATGGAACAATGGAGGTTATTCCAGCCGTATTCTCCGCAATTTTAACCACCATCGTTGCATTCAGCTTTTTCTTCATGGTGGACGGACGTGCGGGTGATTTCTTTTCTGAATTATCTACGGTGGTTATAGCCACTTTGGTTGTATCGTTAGTGGAGGCATTAATCATTCTCCCCGCTCACTTAGCACATTCCAAAGCGATGTCTAATCGGAAACCCAAAAAGAATCTCTTAGAAAAAGGTACAGACAATATGATGTACGTGATGAGAGATAAACTGTATGCTCCTGTTTTGCACTTTGCATTGAACCATCGCTTATTTGCTTTTTTAACCGTGGTTGCCTTAATGATCATTACCGTTGGTGGAATGAAAGGTGGCCTTATACGATTTACCTTCTTCCCAAATTTAGAGCGTAATGAGGTGCCGGTAGAATTAAGTATGCCTGCAGGAACCAGAGAGGATATCACCGCAGACCGTCTGTTCAGGATAGAAGAAGCGATCAATCGAGTAAATGATCGTATCAAAAAAGAAAAAGGAACGGAAGAAGGAGAAGTCATTAAAATTGAACGTAAACTTGGTCCGAATATCAACGATGGAAGCGTTAATGCCATCTTAGTTGGTAGTGAATTCCGAGATCATAGTAGTATGGAATTGGCAAATATGTTCAGGAATGAACTCGGGCCGATGAATGACGCCGAGAAACTCACGTTTGGTCGAGCTTCTGCTTTTGGCAAACCGGTATCGGTGACCCTACTCGGAGAAAATACAGACGACCTAAACCGAGCCAAGGTTGAATTAAAAAAAGCCATGCGGGATATACCTGAACTAAAAGACGTAGTTGAATCTGTTCAAACTGGAAGACGCGAAATCCATTTAAGTTTAACAGACAAAGCATACGCACTAGGTTTCACAGAAGCCCAAATCATGGCTCAGGTTCGACGCGGATATTTTGGATATGAAGCACAACGTCTTCAACGAGGAAGAGATGAAGTTAAAATCTGGGTACGCTACACTGAGAATCAACGTAAAACCATACAGCAATTAGAAGATATGCGGATTAAAACCAGCAATGGTCAGGAAATCCCTCTTCATGAATTAGCAAAATTGAGCATTCAACGTGGAGTGGTAGATATTGATCACTTGGACGGACAAAGGCAGGTAACCATAGAAGCTGAAGTGAGCAACAAAGATGTTTCAGCTCCATTGGTCATTATTCAAATCAAGGAGGAGATCATTCCTCCGCTCTTAAATAAATACCCGAGTATTTCTCCCTTGTATGAAGGGCAAAACCGTGAAGCGGCTAAAACTCAAGCATCTGCTAAGTTTGCTTTACCCTTTGTGCTGATCACCATATTAGCCATCATTACATTTACATTCCGCTCATTTGCACAAGCCCTCATCATACTCGTCATGCTCGTACCTTTTAGTTTAATTGGTGTTGCATGGGGACATTACATCCACGGTCAACAATTGAGTATTTTGAGTTTCTTGGGTATTGTGGCATTGATAGGAATCATTGTAAACGATAGTTTAGTGCTTGTTGGGAAGATGAATAGTTTTCTCAAGGAAGGGATGACCTTTGAAGAAGCTGTATTTCAATCAGGTTACGTGAGGTTCCGCGCTATATTCCTCACCAGTATGACAACGATTGCAGGACTTGCGCCACTGATTATGGAAAAAAGTTTTCAGGCGCAATTTTTAATACCTATGGCCATATCTGTAGCCTATGGAATTGGAATTGCTACGATTCTCACCTTGATTATGTTGCCGGTATTTTTGTCTGCCTGGAACGACGCTAAACGTTTGGCGCTTACGATTTGGAACGCAGGAGAAAAGCCAAGCGCAGAAGAAGTAGAACCGGCAGTAAAAGAAAGAAAAGCAGAAAGTTATGACTTGTAAGATTAAGATTTTCACCTTTGTTATGGCTTCGGCCACATGGGTATCGAATGCACAAGATACCTTAACACTTGAGAAAGTAGTAGAGAAGACCCTAAGCGAAAACCTTGATGTTCAAACCGCGCAAGTTCAAATTCAACAATCTTCCAACTTGGTGACCTTAGGTCAAGCAGGATTCTTTCCGAGTGTGAGTATTGGAGGAAATGCTGCATACAGTAACAACAATACCAATTTAGAATTTGCAGGCGGGCTTCCTCCTGTTGAACGCAACGGTGCAGTAAATACTTCTCTTGGAGGAAACATTGGTATCAATTATACCCTCTTTAACGGCTTCGGTCGCGTTTACAGCTATAGAAAATTACAAACCCAAAAGAGTCTATCTGTGATACAGGCAAAACTTGTTTCCGAAAATGCCGCTTTGGAAGCCATTAATCGTTTTATAAATGCCCAGCAAGCAAAGGCAAATGCCAAACTCGCAAAGGCAAATCACAAGATTTCACGGGAACGGCTGAACTACTCACGTAAAGCATTTACAAATGGCGCTAGTAGCAAACTTGATTTATTAACCGCAGAAATTGATGCCATAAATGATTCACTACTTATGATACAAGCTGAATCCGCATACAACAAAGAAATCTTTGCTCTAAATGTTAGCTTGGGTAATCAGCCAGAATCGGCCTGTTCGATTAGCGGTAATGTCCCAGTGCCCGTGCTAGAAACATCGGATGACCTATTAAAAAATGTCTCCGATAATAACACCGCTATCATCATTGCAGGACTGAATAAAAAACTAACGGAAAACCAGCTCAAACTCAGTAAGAGTCAGCAATTACCTAACCTTAGCATGAACGTGGGTTATGGATATCAGTCCTCACAGAATGGGGCTGGGATTATCCTCTCCCAAAATACTTTAGGTATGAATACTGGTCTGAATTTAAGTATGCCCATATTTAACGGTAAACAGCTAAGCATTGCCATCAAAAATGCGACATTAGATGTTCAAAAAAGTAGCTTTGAAAAGGAAAAGTCGTCCCTCTTAGCTAAGCAACTGATGCTCGAAGCGCTTCAAGATCAAACCGTTCTAGAAGTGCAAATCACAAATTTAAACAAGTCACTTCAACTCGCGGAACAAGCGCTTAATAGAGCCAGAGTTGCCTACCAAAGTGGTCAATTACGATTTGTAGAATTAAGAGCCGCCCAAACCAATAAACTTCAAGCCGAAACAGGATTATTGAATGCACAAATGAACCTCATACGCATTCGGTATTCTATCAAGCGTTTGATGGGTGAATTAATATAATTATTCCTTAGTGAGATAGCCTAAAATTGGGATCGGTTCGCATCAACCCGTCTACGTATTTTGAGGATTTGGACAAACTGTATGGCAAAAGGTCATTTACTACAGGATGATCTACACTGCACTTTAACTCAACAATCGCATACTCCAAAACCTTAGCAGAAATACCAGTAATGAGATTCGTATAGCTCATTTCTGTATCGATCGTTAATCTTATTTTCTTATCGACCGATAATAAATACATTCTTGCATAACGGTTCTCTAATGTTGCTCTGTACCTCCCTAAGAGTGGTTTTAAATCTGCTTCCTTCTCGATCCATTTAGCTCGAGCATCTTGAAACACACTTTGTATATCTTCTGCATTGTTTCGACGGTACACACCTAATTTTTGTGTGTGCTTTCGATTCACATCTTCCTGTTTAATTTTGAATTCACCCGTGATTTTCAATTTACCCAGAGCATCACCATACCATCGCATGCGCATTTTTTGCCGCCTACTCACACCCTCTATATTTTCATTTAAGTGGTGCAAGTTGAAAGTATCCGCATAAATATTATTAACATAACGAGGATGATATATGGGTTGCAACCCTTTTGACTCCACGCAAGCTTTAAGCCATTCAAGTTCTTCCATCGGAATCAAATACTTCTTCTCATACCGAAAATCTTCTCCCTCCGCAGGTATTGATGGCCAAAGGCCTTTCCACCATTTATTTGATTGTCGCTCTGCCATAATCTGCTCCGTACAACTTGTGTCTAACATCCTCAGAAAACCATAGTTTTTCATCCTCAGACTGAATTTTAGACTTATGTTCAATCAGGTAATTAAAACCTGATATTTTTTGTTTGGATGAAAAAGAAGAAGGACCATATTCCGGCTTTTTTCGGAAAACAGCAATATCCAAATCAACTTCACCATACTGATTTTGACTTGAATACAACTGACTTTGATCTTTAGAAACCAAACCAATAGCTGCTTTTTCAATCCGACAATTATCTACCTTAAAATTACTTCGTTCTCCTGCAGAAATAGCCTTATCACCTACGCGATTAAATTCACAAACCTCGATGCTTATGTTACTGCCTGAACCGTCAATCCCATCATTCCCCACATCTAAGAAACGACATGCGGTAACCCTACCATTTGAAAAGTCTGAATCCAAAGCATCACTTAATATTTCTTGAAACGTACAATGGGTAAAGTCGAATGAAGGACAGTCAAAAACATTTACAAAGTCATCTCCCTTTTGATTACCTATGAATGAGCAATTCGAAAAAATAATGTGAGGCGTTCGGTGAACCGTAATGGAGGATGGCGTCTGCCAGAAACCTTCGCTCCAATTTCGTAAATATTTGAAATATACATGGTTCAACTGCTGTGTATCTGAAGATTCAATGAAGAGACTCCCACTTCTTTTATCTAAAGAGGAAAGCACAATGGGATGTTTTTTATTGCCATCAGCAATGAGCCGACCATTAATCAAAATCTTGCCTTTTTCGGAAAACTGTATGTTAGTTCCAGGCTTAAGGATGAGGATCTGATTTTTGGGAATCACAACTTTACTTCTTATCTCTATTTTCCCATCCCAAATCACTACATCCTTTTCTTTTACTTTTGGGAACACATACTCTCCCAACGAATAAAACTCAACCCTTTTCATAAGCCGTTCTACAAACGCATCGTATTCTTTTTTTTGAGGTTCGCCTAACAATAGTTGAGGAGCTGAAAAATCAGTAAGTGCTTGTCCTGTCTTGATGGCTACTCTTTTGATTTCAAACCTCAGCTGAGATTCAAAATCATGGTCCTGCGTTTTCAACCATTTTATATATTCATGCCCAAAAAATCCTTCCTTATTTGGAAATAATACGTCTGTAATGTGATCAACGCTCATCTTTTCAAATGGTACATTCTCATTTAGATTGGTATACATTCCTACTTCCCTGACCGTTGGTTCTAATTGATGGTTTACGGGGTTGTAATACCAATGTAAATTGATATCAATTAAATGATGCCAACTTCCAAATACCGTACCAAGAGCCATGGCTCCAATAAACTTTTTATAATCAACTATTTTGAAAATCAACTCTGGATTTTGCTGAAATCCACGTAAAACCAACAACTCAAAACGCGCATTTTTCAGGGAGTCCTTCAAACTTGAATTTAGCTCATATGGAATATTCAATCCTTCCAATCCTGGGATTTGCCTTAAGGGACCCATGAATCCGGTTTCGAACAAATAGCTTTCTCTCCGTTGATTACTTTCGATGAAGAATTTGTCTAGTTTCTCTTCCAACAGCATATGAACCGCTTTATTTTTCCTAAACACAACCACAACAGGTTTGTATTGTATTCGCATGCCTGAATAAAGTTCTGAAAATAGGTGATTGGCCAAATCGTCGATAAAATAACCACGAGTTTCGGGTAGAAGTAATCGGAATGATTTTTTACCAAATAACCGATGGTCCCCTTTGAGCTTCACCTTTATAGAAAATCGGTCTAAACTCGGATGGTGATCGCGATTCATTCCCATCATACCAATTTTTGCACGATGCCATTTTTCTCCTTTTTGGGAAATCAATTTTACTCTTCCTGGATAGTTATTCTTAGACTCCAACCAAGGTAGTTGATCAATACGCTGTTTATTTTTAAAATAGGTATTCCATTCATCCGACAATGCAACAAATGCTCCGGCCTCCATATCTACCCTGAGCGTATCAGATGGAGCGGCTCCATATTTTTCACCAATGACATCCCTGCGCAGGGAGGAGTTGAAGTAATCGTATTCAAACGTTTGTTTAACCCAAGTGAACAAATGCTGTTGGTATTTAATATATCCGAGAGCTTCAAGCGCGAATACACCTAGTGCAAGGAGCACAAAGATTTGTGCAGATTGCATCTTCGTATTTCGCTTGAATCGCATCGTTAAACAAAACTCTGCGTAAGCCTAACCGAAGCGTTCATAGCCTCTGAGGCTCTGATAATTCCTTCTATTTTTGGAATCAATTTTACCTGAGCATCTTCTATTCGAAAAACCAATCGATAAACACCACTTTCGTTACTATAATGACTTAATGATTCTATTTCGTTAAGTCCTATAAACTGCTCTAATACTCCTTGTGCCATCTCAGAATCATCTTGCTGAAACTCGATAACTAAAAAATCTTGATGAACCCAATCTTGTTTCTCCGAAACTTGATGCCGAACGATGGCAATAACGGCAAAGATTATTACCGTTAAACTACTAAGAACAAATTGTTCAGCAGCTAATGAAATAGCAATGGCTGTTAAGGCCAAAAGAAAAATAATCTGTTCTGGCTCTTTGATGGCCGTTCTAAATCTAATGATAGACAAGGCTCCCACTAATCCTAATGACAAGGCCAAGGAAGATTTGATGGTAGTGATAATAAGGAAGATAGAAATGGCATAGTACATGAACTGAGAGGCGAATAACCTTCGGTTGGAGGCCACCAAAGCAAACCGACGAAACAACTGCTGCATCACCGCTGTGTATAACAACAGCAACACAAGTCCTATGCCCCAATTGGCATAGTTGATTGCGCCAATGAGCTCCACGTCTTTCAACAAATCTTCCATAATCGGTGCGAAATTATGGAAAAATTAACTCTTGATTATCGAATCATTGCGCTTTAATAAGCCAGATGAATACGCTCGTACTCTCCGATACTCAATTTTACACGGCTCTTTAGGGCGTCTTGGAATCTATTTTTGAGTTCTAAACGAGCCTCTGTAGCGCAGGTTATACGAGCCGCGAACACCTTCGATTTTGATCCTGAACCGTACGCCATTTGAAGAATCTCAGACTGTTCACCCTCTGACTGAGCGATAAAACTCATCAAAGAGAAGAAAATAGATGCAGTGTACATATTACCAAGTTCTGCCGACAACCATTCACCAGAAGCAATCCTTTGATCAATGAAACGTTTATATTTATCCGTTTTAGAAACCTCTTTCAGCCATTGTGCAAACTCTTTTGAATTCTCTTCCGGAACCTCCCCTATTTGGTTGACAATATCTTTCAAATCCTCACTCTTTTTAAGCATGTGTTCAAACCAATAATGGATAGCAATTTTTCTACCTTGGTAACAAAATGGTAGGTGGAATACCCAACCCTCATAGTTTTGGATGTCTGAATCGCTTTGGTTTAGGAATCGAATTAGTGCATTGCCCATTCGGTCTTTATAACATTTATTGGAATACGCCCCATTATAAACCGGCTCCTTCCGCATAACAGGAATATAATCTCCAGGAATGGATCCGATTCCGTTTAGCGCTCCTTCATTTCCGTTTCCGTCATTGGGAGATTCGGTTGGATTGAGCCAAGCATTTAGATCTGCTTTAGCATCATCATTGAGGTTTAATTGTTGAGTAATATCATTGACAATATCTTCCTTTTTTATTTTCATCAATGGTTTGAAAAAATCAAAATCCGCTTTCGTATCTACACCCACGATGGAGGAGTATTCAACGAGACGAGGATTATTTTCAATCAGACAGGCCATGGCACCCGCGCCCTGAGTGTATTCTCCCCCGCTATTCAAATCATATTTTGCAATATCAGCTGCCACTACAATGCATTTACGAGTAAGATTAAGTCTTACATAATCGATGCAATTGTGTAAAGCATCTACTGCACCGATACAAGCGAAGGTTAAATCTACTACATCAATATGAGAGCAATCAAAATCAAACCGTTGAGATAATGTATTCAGTGCATAAGTAGCGGTAGGTTTCGCACCATCAATGGCGCTTTCAGTTCCTAAATAAATGCGATCCACATCTTTTAAAAAAGAATGGAGAGATTCGCCACCATTAGCGCTATTACGCCATAAATCCTCGAGCGCGTTGGCAATCAGTACGTCTATGGGTTCATCTTCTTTACAAACCGCCATTTTCTTGAGGCCTAGACCTTTGGATAGTTTCTCGGGAATAATACCTCTTGCCTCTGCAAGCTCGTTAATGTCTACATATGATTGTGGTATGGAAAAGCCAATTTGACTGATTCCGATATTGTGATAAGAAATTGAAGAGTTTGCCATAAAAACACTAAGATGAAATAACCAAAGTGAGGTGGGTAATGTTTTGATATTTCACCAATTAATATGTACAACCACTTTAAAACCTTAACTTTGCACGACGAAAGCAATTTTTTAATACGACTGCGATTACAGAAATAGATTTATGGCCAAATCCCAAACCACATTCTCAAAAAAGGAAAAAGAAAAAAAACGACTTCAAAAACGCCGCGAAAAAGAAGAAAAAAGAGCACAGCGCAAACTTGATAATAATAAGGGTAAATCATTAGACGATATGATTGCTTATGTTGATGAATTCGGAAACATCGTTGATACTCCACCGGATCCTGAAGAGCGTGAAGAGATTAATCCAGAAGATATTTCAGTGAGCGGATACCAAGCACCAGAAACGAAGGTGAGCAATATTCGTAAGGGTACGATGACGTATTACAACGAAGACAAGGGTTATGGATTCATTCACGACCAAAAATCCCAACAGCGTGTATTTGCTCACGTGAATAATTTCACTGAGCAATTCGAAGAAGGGGATTTCTTGTACTACGAAATCGAAACCAGCCCCAAAGGCGATTCTGCGATTAATGTGCGCAGAACCGAAGAAATGCCCGATTAATCAACTTAACTGAAAGAGGAATAGAAAAACGCCCCAAATTGGGGCGTTTTTCATTTTGAAGTAGATAAATATTTAAGCAGAAGGCTTTAATTCTCCATTCTTAGCGACATAGAATAATCCAATGATAGGCAGTAAACTAACAATCATCAATGGAATTGGTGGATGCGCAGAAGAACCCATTATTAAACTGATAAAATCTGGGAGCGTCCAAGCTAGAT
>JAYYCN010000176.1:0-3138 GCA_036161795.1 Bacteroidota bacterium | reverse complement strand
ATTGGTCAATTTAAACGGAGAATTGGTAGGTATTAATACGGCGATTCAATCCAATACAGGCAGCTACACAGGGTATGGTTTTGCCATTCCGAGTAATATTGTGAAGAAAATCGTTCAGGATTTCATTGAGAAGGGTGAGGTATTACGGGCATTTACTGGTTTTGAAGTGGGTCCTGTTTCTGCTGACGAAATTCAAGGTTTAAATATCAACACGGATCCTGTAAAAATACGCGCTTTGTTGGAAGATGGACCAGCCGATAAGGTGGGTCTAAAACGTGGTGATATTATAGTAAAAATAAATGGAGAGTGGGTAAACGGCCGCTCGGGTTACGATGAATTGCTTGCATATCAGCGACCAGGCGATAAGCTCGAACTGGAAGTGGTTCGCGATGGAAAACCAATGAATAAGAATGTTACCCTAATCGGTAAATCGGCCCAGCGGGAACTGATGATGCGCGGGGTAGTCCACAGTAAATATTTAGGGACTGATTTTCAACCCTTAGGTTCCTCAGATTTAGCGAAATACCAAATCAAATCAGGCATACGAATCATGAACATTCAACGTGGGGGCGCTATTTCACAAATGGGACTAAGAGAGGGCTTTATCGTTGAAAAGTTTAATGGAAAGCGTTTTGATCAGGCGGAGGATTTAATTGCGGCAATGGAGGGAAATAGTGGACGTTTGAAAATTGATGGAAAGTCAGCGAACGGATCATCTCAGTCATTCTCTTTTTTTAGATATTAAACCATAATGGGAAGTGCATACCTTTGCGGTATGTCTGTTCCATTTATACCTGGCATCTCACACGGAGGTAGTTCCTCTTTTTTCATACTCGCTGGCCCCTGTGCAATCGAGGGAAGGGATATCGCTTTGCAAACAGCAGAAATCTTAAAGAATATTAGTGAAGATCTTCAAATTCCTTTGGTTTTTAAGGGATCATATCGCAAAGCGAATCGCTCACGCTTGGACTCCTTCACTGGAATTGGAGATGAAGTGGCGTTAAAGATTCTAAAAGAGGTAAGTGAAACATTTAACGTTCCCACGGTCACGGATATTCATGAATCTTCTGAAGCAGAAATGGCCGCAGCCTATGTTGATGTACTGCAAATCCCAGCCTTTTTATTCCGTCAAACAGAGCTATTAGTTGCAGCGGCAAATACGGGCAAATGGATCAATATAAAAAAAGGGCAATTTGCAGCAGCCAATGCCATGGAGCATGCTTTGGTTAAATGTAAAGAATCAGGCAATAACAATGTCATGCTTACGGATAGAGGAAACTCGTTTGGTTATTCAGATTTAATCGTGGATGTTCGAAATATCCCTGAGATGCAGGGATTTGGTGCGCCCGTGATTATGGATGTAACTCACAGTTTACAGCAACCCAATCAATCCTCTGGTGTTACCGGTGGAAAGCCTGCCTTGATTGAAACAATTGCAAAAGCCGCGATTGCTGTTGGAGCGGACGGGCTATTCTTGGAAACGCATCCAAATCCATCAGAGGCCAAATCAGACGGTGCGAATATGTTACCGCTAGATCAACTAATGCCCTTGCTCGTAAAATTAAAAAGAGTTCGAGAAGCAATCCTTTAAAATAAATTTTCATATAAAATAAAAAGAGGGGCTCAAGGCCCCTCTTTTTATTTCGTTCTCTTCTTTTTAACCCTCCATTCACGTGGAATTCGTTTCGGAATCAAGATCAATTCCGTATCGGTTTCGTATGAAGATGATTTAAAGAATTTCTTCATGGTACGGCTACCGATGGTTGGTGCTTTTGCACGCTCATCAATCTTGAACTGAACGCCTTTAGCCACATAGCGTCCAAAATGTAATTCTTGTACGATGAATCGGTTACCCCTTAGTTTTACTTTGCCCACTTTGAGTTTATCTCCGCTCACGAAGTCTTTTTTAGTGATTAGCTTTTTGGTATACCATTCAGCCGCTACTTCCGGTGGAACTACATCGTAACGCTTCTTATCATCGATCTCAAACATAGCCGGCTCTTTGCCCATCACCATCAACGGAATAGATTTCTTATTGTCTTCACGTTTGATGTTAAGCTTCACTGCATACATCATGTCCTCATCAGAAACAGGATTCACGTTTTGTGGAGCTTGAGCGCTGTCGGATTTACCTGCGATGCTATCGCGGGTGGCTTTACCATCGTTTGTGTTATTCGCATCAACGTCTACATTAACTTGAACACGAGATTTCTTGTCTTCGAAGGCAAAACGCACCGTGGTACGACGATTTTGTTGATGCTGGTATTCATCACACTTCACGAATGGCTTACCATCAATGGTTTTAATTTCGGTGGCCTTGTAACTCTCATAAGAACTACTTACTACATTACCGCGAGAATCTTTCTCGATGATCATCTTACGGGTTTTACCTGAAATATATGGAGTGAAGCCTTCAACTTCAGCTCCCTCACACTTACAATCATTGATTAGCTCTTTTTCACCAAAACCAACCGCTACAATACGCGCAGAATCAATGTTCCAACGACGCATTAAATAAGTACGCGCTGAATCGGCACGGCGTTGGGCCAGTCTACGGTTATATTCCACACTTGCACGACAGTCGGTGTGTGATCCCAATTCCGCAATCAAGCGGGGATAGCGAATCAAAACTTCTTGTGCAAAGGTATCTAATACGGCCGCTGCGTCCGGACGGATGGCCGCAGAATCTAAATCGTAAAATATAGGAAGTGAAATGATTTGGTCGAGTGGATTCACCAAACAAAAGTCTTGGATCAACTCCGTAGAGAATCGTATGCCGTGTGTCGTACGACTTACAGGAGGTTTTTCAAAATAGTAAAGCTCTGGATAGGTAGCCGATAACTCATAATTGGTCTTCGGTTTCAATTGAGCCCGATATACTCCGTTATCGTCGCACTTCAGCACGATTTTGGAGGTATCGTTGTCGTTGGAGATGGTGACGGTAGCACCTTTCAAAGGTTTATTGGTGTTACAATCGGTTACTACACCGCGGATGTTGATGATCAATGGTAATACATCAAACTTGTATATGTCATCATCGTTACGACGAGATCCACGATTTGAAGTAAAGAAACCACGCTTAGCGTTTTTACCAGTGAATGTGATACCGAAATCATCACCACCGGAGTTCAAAGGTTC
>JAYYCN010000175.1:0-3420 GCA_036161795.1 Bacteroidota bacterium | reverse complement strand
CCTGTTAAATCTTTCAATTCAGCGACGGCTGATTTAGTTTCAGACTTAACTTCCTTCGGAGCTTCTTTCTTTTTTGCTGCTGGTTTAGCTGCTACCTTTTTTGTTACTGTCTTTTTTGGTGTTGTCTTCTTTTCTGCAGGAGTACCTTCCGCTTTTTCCAACTGTGCTCTTAATGCAGTCAGTGCGTCCAACTCACCTAATGTGGTTTTCTCGGAAGACTGATTAAGCGTCTTAACATTCTTAGAGGTATTCTTTCTAGCTTTTTCGCGATTCTTACCCTCTTGCTCATTTCGCGCGCGCTCAGCACCTTTCCAAAGGTTTGTGTGCGAGATAATGATACGCTTTGCATCTTTTGAGAATTCAATCACTTCAAACTTAAGCACTTCGTCTTCTTTCATTGGAGTATTATCCTCCTTTTTGATATGACGACTAGGTGCAAATGCCTCAACTCCGTACTGAAGTTGAACGGTTGCTCCCTTATCATTGATACCAATAACCGTTCCCTCGTGCTCACTGTTCAATGTAAAAATGGTCTCGAAAGTATCCCATGGGTTCTCTTCCAGCTGCTTATGTCCAAGACTTAAACGACGGTTTTCTGAGTCAACCTCAAGTACAATAACTTCTAATGTTTCTCCTTTCTTCACGAATTCAGAAGGATGCTTGATTTTCTTATTCCAGCTAAGATCTGAAACGTGAACCAAACCATCGATTCCTTCTTCAAGCTCAAGAAATAAACCATAAGAAGTCAAGTTCTTAACGGTTCCAGAGTGCTTACTTCCTACAGGGTAGCGATCTTTGATGTCAACCCATGGATCTTGTGTAAGTTGCTTGATTCCTAAACTCATCTTATGCTCATCGCGATCAAGTGCTAATACCAAAGCTTCGATATCATCACCTACAGATAAATATTCAGATGGATTTCTAAGGTGTGAACTCCAGCTCATTTCACTAACGTGAACCAAACCTTCAACACCTGGCTTAATTTCTATAAATGCTCCATAATCAGCAACGCTTACTACTTTACCAGCAATCTTAGAACCTTTTTCAATAGAAGTATCTAAATCATCCCATGGATGCGGCGTAAGCTGTTTCAGACCCAAAGAAATTCTCTTCTTAGTATCGTCGTAGTCCAAAATAACTACGTTGATGTGGTCTTCCAACTTCAACACCTCTTCTGGGTGGTTGATCCTACCCCAACTGATGTCTGTAATATGCAACAATCCGTCAATTCCACCTAAATCTACGAAAACACCAAAGCTGGTCATGTTTTTCACAACACCTTCCAATACTTGGCCTTTTTCTAGCTTAGAAAGAATCTCAGATTTCTGAGCCTCAATATCGTCTTCGATAAGGGCCTTATGAGAAATAACAACATTCTTATATACCTCGTTGATTTTCACAATCTTGAAGTCCATGGTTTTACCCACATACTGATCGTAATCTCTAACCGGCTTTGTATCAATCTGTGAACCAGGTAAGAACGTGTCGATGTTAAATACATCTACAACCAAACCACCTTTGGTTCTTGAACGTACAAATCCTTTAACAACCGTATCGTTCTCTTGGGCCTCAACAATCTTCTCCCACGCTGTTTCCTGCAATGCCTTACGACGACTAAGAACAAGCTGTCCAAGACGGTCTTCAGCTGTATCAATGAACACTTCTACTTCATCCCCTATTTTCAAATCAGGCATATCACGGAATTCTTGACGAGATACTAAACCATCGCTTTTAAATCCGATGTTCACCACAATATCTTTGTCTGTGATGGCCATTACATGACCTTTCACTACCTGCTTTTCTTCTACTGGGTTGAAAGTCTCAAGATAGGTTGCTTCCAAATTCTTACGTTCGTCCGATGAATAGGTTTCAAAACCTGCTTCGTCGGCATCCCAATCAAAGTCATCGTGTGACCCGTTGGTTGCAGCCACCTGCGCTGCATTTTCTACTTGAGAAACCACTTGCTCTTCAGCTTGGATTTCTGGATTCTGAGTTTCTTTTGATTCGTTTGTCAAATTAAGATTCCTCCTTTAATGGGCGGCAAAATTATACGATATATGTTGCATATCCTAAATGCTATAAAAATAATTACTTCCCGAAACCCTTAATACCGAAAGAATTGAGAAAAATTTCAGCATCAATGATCTCATTTTAATTAAGTTTGTGTTCAATGAAAAAATCAAAGAATATCCTTGATAAGGCCAATAAAAGTGCGAGCAATGCGCTCACCTTGATTGATACCAATAAATGGATGAATATCACGTTAAACGAGGCTTCTTCCAATTCTGATGTCAATCAACTCCAAGGGTTTCAGCTGGACACCCTGCGCAAAGCACTCTTAGCGGATGCCACACACTTTTCATTTACATTAAAACCTGGAATCCTAAGACAAGGAAATTCTACGGCTAAAATACTATCAAACCAGCCGCACGCACATATCATCAGTGGATCTAACGAACCAAAATTAGTTGAGCGAGTTTGGAAAGGTTGGAACGAAGCAGCTTCCAAAATCATGCAAATCACGTTGAATCGCGCCGGATTAGAGCAAATCATTAATCAAGAATTCGAAATGAAATCCTTGGAAGATATTCTATATGCCCTTAAAAAAGGTATCGTAACTGAGGAATGGAACTATGGTAAAGATTCAAAACCATCCAACACTTCCTTTTTAGCGGCCCGCAAAATAGGCATCCAGCGATTCGTTGATTTTTACCTTCTCTCTAAAAAGGCTTTCTTCCGTTATGCATTTTTGGCCATCAGCATTCTCGGTTTCATTCATATTACCTCAACAAGTCAAGATGCTGGGATATCAGGAGATGAATTCATTCAGCATGAATACGGTAAAGTCATAGCAAACTATCATCTGAACAAAATTGGAACCGGCATTGATATCGATACAAATGACTTAAAAGGTCAAAAAATGAATACCATAGCTTCCAAATACGATGAGATGGGAGCGGATATTGCCACTTTAGAAGATCCAGAAAAGCTTATGCACTTATATGGTTCTAGCTTTGATACATTCACATCCCTTCTCATTCATTGGTTGGATGTTGATGATTACATGGAATTCCGTCATTGGTGGAACTCATTATTTGGCTGGTTAATCTTCCTATTTGGAGCATTGATCATTCGGAGACTCACAGGTGGTTCATGGTTATGGGCCAGCATTGGTTTTTTGATGCTCTATTTTACTCCCAGAATTTTTGGTGAAGGTTTGAATAACCCCAAAGATATTCCCTTCGCTTTGGGTTACATCATGACCCTATATTATGCGATTAAACTTTATCATAGTTACCCCAATTTCAGGGCCTGGGATTTAATCGGTTTTATTTTTGGTATTGAGCTGGGCATTAGTATACGTATTGGCGGACTATTATTTATTGGTGTTGCAGGAGTATATATGGGATTGAAATATAT
>JAYYCN010000174.1:0-2524 GCA_036161795.1 Bacteroidota bacterium | reverse complement strand
TTTCTTCACTACTTCCTTTGACTTTTTCACCGCTCAATGATTGTTCTAGACGTTCTTTGAAACCATCGTTAGTAGAAAGTTGTTTTGGAATTTTGGCTTCTTTAATGATGTCCAAAACCGATGTGATATTCTTATCTTTTCTCGGGTTAACTCCATTAATTGGAATGCCTAACTCCTTAGAAATATGAGAAACGTTGGTAGTTATATTCCTGCGATTCGCCGTATCGGTCATGGTTAGGATTCCAGCTGAGGGAATGCCCAATTCTGCCACCTGACTAAACAACAGAAGGTTTCTTCTAAGGTTAGAGGCATCCAAAACAAATACGACGATGTTGGGCTTACTTGCTGAATGCTCCAGCAAATATTTATTTACCACCTGTTCGTATTCCGTATTACTGAACAAACTGTATATCCCTGGTAAATCAATTATTTGATAATCCTCACCTCCTATGTTGACCTCGCCTTTGTATGCTTCTACGGTAGTTCCGGGAAGGTTACTTGTTTTTTGATTTAACCCGGTAATACGATTGAATAAAGTCGTCTTTCCGCAATTTGGATTGCCTATGAGTAAAATCTGTTTCACAGGCTTATTTCTTCCGCAACTTTTACCTCGATATAATCGGCTTCGAGTTTTCTTAATCCTAAGATATAATGGTCTACCTGATATGCAATGGGATCACCACCGGGTGCAGCGTATAATTTCTTTATTAAGGTGCCAGGTACACATCCCATTTCTGCTAGACGATCTTGTAAATCACCGGATTTTAAATCAGTAATCTCATGCATTTTATTCTCCTGAATTTCCTTAGCCGTCATCCTATCAAGCGCAGCAAATTTAGAATCATTTTAAATAATACCCAAAAAAGTAAGTGGCGGTTATTCTTTGTTGGTCGATAATGCTTGTTTCAACATCTCTAAACGTTGGCGATTGAACGCATTATTTAAATCAGGATTTGTCCAATCATATTGGGATAATTCTTCTAATTTTTCAGTTAAAACATATCGTATTACATTCTTTTGTTTCGGTGATAAATTTAGACTACATGTTTTATTAATCAATTCATTGCTGTAGGATTCTTTGAGTGTGAATAGGTGTTTTGTAAAATCTGCTGTTAGATCGGAGAACCCATTAAGATGAGTGAATGCATCTTCAATAAATTGTAATTGCTGCGAACGGCTTAGGTTTGATCTTTCGTTGTACAAGAATTTTAAAACCTTCGATTTCTGTGGTATAGATAGATTAGAAAATTCCGAACTTTCCAAATATGTCATGATTTGAAAGCCATCATTAAGATTCGTTTTGATGAATAAGTAGGCAATGATGGTTTCTGCCGATTGACTTTGTTTTAATTGATCTAGAGCAGGGTGTTGTGCCACACTCATGATTT
Source organism: Bacteroidota bacterium (assembly GCA_036161795.1). Classification (GTDB taxonomy): domain Bacteria; phylum Bacteroidota; class Bacteroidia; order NS11-12g; family UBA955; genus VMCP01. The sequence continues at coordinate 1,136 of JAYYCN010000174.1, read as the reverse complement.
TATTCGAGGGTTCAATTCCACTTTCCAGAAAATTACAAAGCTGTAAGATCTCCGTTATCATATATTCGGAGAGTGCATGTGTTTTTAGCGGGGAGGATATGCGCTCAATTAGTCCATTGATTTTGCTGTTATCAAAGGCCTCATTTAAGGTTAGGTAACATTGAAAATAGAGGAAGAATGCATGTCCCATTGTGGATGAATGCTCATCGGTTGCGGTATTAACATCTTTCTTGAAGCATGCATTAAAGAGTGACTTACTCAACTCTATAGTTTGACTATCCATCTTTAATCGACTGGCCTCTTGTTGTAAAGCCATTATTCTATTCTGAATTATGACCCGGTTAACGTTCTCTTTTGCTATTAAGTGAAGCAGTTTCTTTAACTCGTAATTGAGCTGATTTTCTTTTGATTTGTTTATACTCGTGTGGAAATAGGCTTGAGGCTCCGGATAATGGATAAGGATAAGAGAATCCTTCTCTTCAAGAAAAAGAGTGGTATCCAATGACGCTGGATTAAAGTGAAGCGGGACTTCATACGAATTGCCGCTTATACCAATAGTTTCTATGGTTAGATTTTGGTCTTTTGATTTTCCATACGAAAGTAAATTAGAATTCAAGTTTGGAATTTCAGTGACATATGGTTTAAGTCGAAGTGCATGCTTTTTTGCATCTAAATCATAATATGGCTTAACGCTTAAACCAAATTCGCCACCCTGAAAATACCAAGAATTGAAAAAGTCATCCATATTTAAGCCCGTAACTTCTTCAATACAGTGCTTCCAGTGATATGCATTGCCGTTTTTGTATGCTCTATTTTCCAAATAGCATTGCATGGATTTTGAAAATGCAAGATGACCGATTCGTTGTCGCAACATATGCAGAGTTCGTGCGCCTTTGTTATATCTAACATCATCGAATTGATCATTCGGATGGTTATAATATTTATGGATAAGGGGAGTGGATTTCTGTGCTTTGTATTCTCCTGTTCGTGTATTGAACTCGCCCCGAGATCGATTCTTATACAACCAATGTTCGGCATTTTCCTTCCCGTACTTGTGTTCCCTCCATAAATACTCACCATAGGTTGCAAAACTCTCGTTCATGGAAAGATCACCCCAACTTTCTGCGGTGACTAAA
>JAYYCN010000173.1:0-3394 GCA_036161795.1 Bacteroidota bacterium | reverse complement strand
TCCATCATGTTCCATTTGGTGATATCATCGGTTTTATCAGCGGCAAAAAAGTCTAAGCCACCCAAACCTGGCCACCAGTCGGAACTAAAGTATAAACGGTTATCGTGTTTATTGAAATAGGGGAAGTGTTCGTTTCCTGGGGAATTGATTTGTGGACCGAGGTTTACAGGATTGCCCCAAGAACGACTTCTACGGCTATACGTAACCGCCCAGATATCAAATCCGCCATAACCACCTTATCTGTCAGATGAGAAATACAATACCTTATCGTCTGCGCTTAATGCGGGGTGTCCGTATGAGTGTCCGGTGTCGTTTTTACAAATGTTTAAAGGTTCGCCTAAGTTCCAATCTGGACCCACTTTCTTCATGCGATATATGGCACATTTTTCTGTTTTACCGTCTACACCACCACATTGTGTCATGTACATCTCCGAGAAACGACGATTAAAGGTGATACCTCCTTCGTTAAACTTAGTGCTGCTACCTTTGGAAAATACTGGACGATCCCAATCTAATTCAGGGTTTTCTTCTTTCTTTTGACCACGGCGACTTCTAGGTCTTTTACCTTTAACATACCATATGTCTGACCAGTGTTCCATGGTACCACCATAAATTCTTTTATTAACTCCTCCCTCACGGTCGGACGCAAAAAATACCACATCATCACGACGGGAAGCCACCATAGGAGACCAGTCATTCGCACGAGAGTTGGCACGCTTGAATTCTTCTACCTGGAAAAGTGAGCTGTCTTTGGTCCATCTCAAAGCTAACTCGCAACCGAACATCTTTTGGAATACAAGAGAATCATTTGGAACCTGCTCAAGGTAATCATCGTAAGCACCGAGAGCCTTACGGTAATCTTCCATTTTCTTCAGCATATTGGCTTTCATCAATAATGCTTTGGTATTTCGAGGATCTTTACGAAGAACACGATCGTATAGCTTTAATGCTTTTGGATATTGGTTGTTCAAACGGTAAGATTCAGCAGCTAGTAATAGCGCTTTCTCTTTTTTCTTCTTATCCTCCTCGGAGCGATAAACCGCCTCGAAGGTCACCGCCGCTTGTCCAAAGTATCCCTGATCGTAGAGGGTTTTGGCCTCTTCGAATTTAGGTGCACAACCCGTGAACACCCAACTAGCAAACAGAGAGAGAAGAGTCAAACGAAAAACCCTGAATAGGGGCTTTTTTGACTCATTTTGGTAGATCATTCGCATCTTCACAGTATAGCCTTAATTTAAAACGCTAATTAATGAATTATGCGCCAAACTTCAAAGAAAAACGCGGCTTTTATTTTACCAATGAACTCGAATCAATTGCGTTGAATCTTAAGACGTTTGGTCTGGTCGAAGTCTTTGTTTTTCACCCGCAACAGATATACGCCCTCGGGTAAGTTTGGAAATCGTAGGTCGATGTGGTTGCCAAAACGGTCTTTTTGTAGTTGAAAATTAGCTACACGAACCCCTAAAACGGAATACAATTCGACAGAAATCTCATCGAGGTTCACCTCATGCAACTCCACGCGAACCTGATTTTTTGCAGGGTTGGGCACCAAGCGCATTTGTGGACCTCCAGCCAATAGGGCTTGGCATGATAGCATGAAGGCGATTAAAAATGCATTTTGACGTTTCATTGTATCTGCATTAATACAACTACCGTGCCATTTGTTCTTATTTGGTCACTCTGCTTCTTAATCTTATCGATTTTGGATGATTAGATTGGAAGTTCAATACTTCAGAATGAAGCAAGGCTTTTTTCTCGGTTTGATTCAAGAAATAATTCAGCACTTGATTTGCTGGAGCGTTTAATCGTGAGTTAAAATTGGTGCAAGCTTCGAATAGATTTTGGCAAAGTGCAGCATCTAAATAATTCATGCGTTGCAAAGCTTGAAGCGCCAAAGTACGGGTTCTGAATTCGTATTTTGGACCGACCATATCTACTAACGCGTTGCGCATTCCTTGTCCCATTTTTGGATACAAAGGATTGGCCAATTCGAGGTATTTGATTTTGATATCGTGGGTGAAGCCATCCACATCTTTTATTTTTTCAAGGATATCAAATGGCTTCTTTTCAAACTCGGGGTGATCCCAAATGCGATTTAAAACGGCGTTAATGATGACATAAGAAGAATCCAACAATAGTTTTTCGAATCGGGGAACATTGTTTTCAACGATGATGGCTTTTTGCGCATACACCAATCTTACTTCCGCTTGCCGATCGTCTGCTATCATGGGCCATACACCTACGGCAAGTTGTGGATCCTCCAACATTTGTGAAGCAATTTCAGCACGGATAGCATGGAAGGTTTCGCGTTTGAATGCTTTTACTAACGCACGTCTCTTAAAGTTTGGTGTAGCCGAGCGAAGGGCAACAAGGGCGTCGTATCGATCGAGCATGTACTCGGCCTTTTCAAATTGCGTCAAATACGCTTGATTGGATTTAGTAAAGTCTAATTTTTTGAGGATAAAGGATCCTTCGTCAAATAGGACAAAATCTACTTCCCCTGAGAGGTTAAATGTGAAAATTTCTGAGGCTTTTGATACCTGAATGGTCTTGCGAGAAACCTCTCCGTTCTTGTAATAAATGGCAATATCTACTGGCGTTTCAAATAATCCCACCACGGGGTCTAATTCATGCGTTTGGTTGACCGTTAGGAACAAGTGCTTGTCGTTTTGATTTGATAATACTTGAAAAGTTGGCTCTCCGCCGCGGTGTATCCATTGATCAAAAAATGCATCCACATTTATACCCGTGGCATCGATCATGGCTTTCTGCAAATCATTGGTCTCAACATTTTGGTATTTATGGCGATTCAAGTAAAGCTGAATTCCACGTCGGAAATTCTCCCGTCCCATTTGGTGTTGTAGCATGTATAAAATCGAAGCGCCTTTCGGGTAGTGTCGAGAGGAACCCGACTGACTGTGTCGAACCGGCAAAGAATTGGATTTACCCGCAGTAATGGCCGCGTTCATATTGTTTCGGAAGTACCAGTATTTGTGTTGATCGCTAAATAAATGGGCTTCCGCAAGTCCAGGATAAAAGGTAGCGAAGCTTTCCTGTAACCAATGTTCGCTGTCTTTTCTGCCGGTGATAAGGTCGCCAAACCACATGTGTGTGGCCTCGTGCGCATTCACGCTGACATAGTTTCTATTCAGCAGGTAGGCGCGTTCATCCACCCAGAAAAAATCACCAAAAACAGTGGCAGATGTATTCTCCATGGCGCCGTAAAGGAAATCCTGCACCATCACCTGGGAATAGGTTTTGCCCCAAGGGTAGGGCACCCCAATTTCAGAGACGAGGAATTCCAATATTTTTTCGCTGTAACGGCTTGTGGACTCCAATCGTTCTGGATGCTCGGGATAGTACCAAAATTGATGTTCTATACCGTTTGCATCCT
>JAYYCN010000172.1:0-4377 GCA_036161795.1 Bacteroidota bacterium | reverse complement strand
ATCCAAACATATTGCTGTTCGGGTGCCGTTTCAGAGGACTTCTTCACTGATGGCACATTTGACATGCCAGCAAGTTGTTGCGATTCGTTGTAAATACCCACCCAAGAAAGAGTCGCTATTCCGATGGTTAGTAATGAAACAGAAATAACAGCAAATGAAGCAGCGATGTTCCAAATTGGATTAAGTCGATGCGTGGATTCATTCTTTTCGATATGCTCCTTAGATAATGAGACCACTTTGGCTTCCTCGGTTGGGGTAGTCTCAGAAACAACCTGCGGTTTTACCCATTCATTCTGAGATTTTGTCTGATTTGATTCCCACTTTAAGATTTTTAGACCATAATTGGGAAGGTGCAAATTGTATTGTTGTCGAGGAACAAAAAATATCTTTCCTGATTTGTTCAAAAAGAAATTCCCAAAAGGGAAAAAAGAAGCATACTTCTTTGATTCAATTTGATTTCTTAGTGCATGAACTTCATTCTCAAGGAAGGCGAGTGCCTCTTTGTATGATAGAGAGAGCTCCTTTGAAATACCGTGAACCAGTTGACCATCGTTATCAGCAATTTGAGAATTAAAAGCAATAACTGAGTGTGAAGGTTTGATTTCACCGAAATACGGATTAATAGACGCTTCAACATCCTTCAGTAAAAAAGAACCCAAGCCTGGTATACACACAAAAGATTCCTTGAGTAAAACGCTTTCAATGACCTTATGGAATACGGGGTTCAGCATACCACAAATATATATTCTTAGCTAGAACAATCCAATTGAAATACCACCCATTACCGTTAGGCCCCAAACAGGGTATCCGTACCAGTTTTCGTATTTCTTACCTAATAGATTAGAACCTTGTACCCATATTCTTCCTTTTCCACTAAAACGGTAATCAATTCTTGCATAAACATCCGTAAAGCCAGCTACTTCTGTTCTTTGTAGTTTGTCTTCGATTCTCACTTGGTTCAATCTTCTACCCATACCTTTTACGCCGGCTTCGACTAACAAAGAGGATATAGGTCGGAAGGATAGGGAAGCATTGTACTGCATGCTTGGCATATGCCATACCTCATTATCAGATCCAAAATTTACAATTTTTACGTCGCCCGATACTTTCAATTTTCCTCCTATTAGATATTCAGCTCCAGCCCTGAAATAGGTAGTTGAGATATCGTTGTATACAACGTCTAGGGCATTTAAGCCATTGTAGTCTTTGAGGTGTGAGCTATCAGTAGGATGCGAAGTGAACATCATTTGATTTGCGATTGAATTTCCTCCAATATCTATGTGGAAGAGAGAATTAGAAGATATTTTCCCTTTCAATCCGATATAACCGTTGATTTGCTCAAATGAATTTTCTACGGGTAGATCTAAACCGTAGAAAGGCATGATGTCGTGCATTCTGCGGAGTGAGTTTTTACGTAAGCCACCATCAATTCCTCCATACACCGTCATTTCAAGATTGGCTAGGCCTTTCTCCAGAGAAACATAAGGGTTTACTCGAATTGGTGGAGCGTCAATCTGGCTGTGTTGGTTATAGGTTAGGTTTACACCCACTTGGACGTCGAGCTTGGTTGGTTTATGAAAAAATTGAATCCGTGGTAGAAAATCAATAAATATTTGGTTGGCTCTATTTTGATTGATTGTACCTTTTCTTGTAGTGAAGTCGAGGTAAGTAAAAGCAACATCTCCAAATAACGCAAAACGCTTATTTCTAGAAAGGAATTTTAGCGTGCTTTGTGCCTCTAATTCTTCTTGTAACGCATTGGTTTGAAAAACTTGAATATTATTGAGCCAACGCATCTCTGGTGCGTTTCGTTTTTCTAAAAAGAGATAGTCGATATGAATGCCGTAATTCTCAGATGTCTTACCCGTTGAGGCTAAATCATAGATCGTTCCTTCTTTTGCTTCATTCCTCATGCTATCATCCTGTGCATAGTAAGTCTGATGATCCCGATGGTAATAAAGTTCAGTACTAAGGCTAGCGTTATCAAAATAGCGTGAACCTCCCATATGAATTCGGGTTTGCGCCCCCATCTGATTATTGATTGGCGTATTTCCTTGTAGGTGTAAGGCGCTTAAGTTGTAAGACCACAGTGCGCTTGGTCGGTTAGAAAGAAAAAGTTCTCCAAGTAAATGCCCATTATTACCACCACCCAATCGAAGATAGTTTGAGAGATAGATGCTATCTTTCGTATATTCTTTGACGATATCAGGTTTAACCGCCATTAAAGATTTTCTTGTATTCCAGTTGAAATTTGGAGTCGAAAAGTCTAATCGGAATTTGGGCATTTCTGATTGTGGAACTTCTGGCTCTAATCGAATCTTATTTGCAGGGATTAATTTGAGGTCCGTTCCGGATATAACGTTACGTGAGGTATTATCAAAGCTTGGGGTTCGTTCTTCTTGCGCTTGAAGTTGAATGGTGCCCCATAATAAAAGACATGCGATACTATTTTTCATCCAAAACAAATATCAATATTGACGGATTACCATTGTCGACATATTTTTAAAGTGTCTAATAAAGTCGAATAGCAAATCGGCCTAGAAAATCCTTTGTGAATTTTTATGAATTGATTGAAAAATTTAAAAACTTTGCCTATTTTTGCAGACCATTTTTTGCCATATGTACGCAATAGTTGAAATAGCCGGAAGACAATATCGTGTAGAAGAAAACGGTCACGTCATCGTGAATCGCCTTCAAGCCAAAGCAGGGTCTAAACTAGAGTTAGATAAAGTATTAATGATTGGTGGTGACAAGTTTAAGGTCGGAAAACCAACCGTTAAAGGCGCTAAAGTGTCATGCACCGTTGAGGAGCATGGAAAAGGAGACAAGGTCATTGTTTTCAAAAAGAAGCGTAGAAAAGGATATAAAGTAAGAAATGGTTTCCGTCATTCTTTGACGAAATTGAAAGTTGAAAGCATAACCACCGCATAAATAGATAATATCATGGCACACAAAAAAGGAGCAGGTAGTACTAAAAACGGACGTGAATCTCATAGTAAGCGCTTAGGTGTTAAGATTTACGGAGGACAAACGGTAAAATCGGGTAATATCATCGTTCGCCAAAGAGGAACCAAGCACCATGCAAATGAAAACGTTGGCATGGGTAAAGATCATACACTTTTTGCGTTGACCGACGGTATTGTTCAATTTAGAAAAGGTAAGGATGGTCGTAGTTTCGTTTCTGTAGATAATACAGCAGAAGCATAAATCATTATAAAAGATTAACTTTGAAGCCGTCTCATTAGACGGCTTTTTTTGTACCCATTATGACTAGACCAGAATTTAAAAATTCCAAAGATTCATATACTCAAATGAACGAATTGGTATTGCCCAACGATACCAATACCTTGAATAATTTAAGAGGAGGGAAGCTTCTTCATTGGATGGATATTTGTGCCGCCATGGCCGCACAAAAACACAGTAACCGTATTGTGGTGACAGCGTCAGTAGATAGTGTTTCATTCAAAGAACCAATCCATTTAGGAGATGTGGTAACATTGGAAGCCTACGTGACTCGCTCATTTAATTCGAGTATGGAAGTATTTATTCAGGTACATGCACAGAATATTCCTACGGGTGAAAGATTGAAGTCAAATGAAGCTTACTATACGTTTGTAGCGCTTGACTCTCGACACAAACCGGCAAAGTCTCCTGCTATTGAACCAGAGACAGATGAGGAAATAGAAAAATATAAAGGCGCGCTACGCCGTCGACAGGTCAGGCTTATCCTTGCAGGAAAGATGAAACCAGACGATGCGCAGGAATTAAAAGATTTGTTTCTCTAAATCAATCCGATTTCTTTCAAGCGTTGAATTAAAAATTCATTTGCGCTGCAGTCTTCATACTTTTTTGGATTTTTTGAGTCAACGCACGATGGGAGACAATCCAATCTGGCTTCAGGTCTTGGATGTAAGAAAAAGGGAATACTGAATCTTGGTTCGGCCCATTTTTCTTTGGTAGGATTAATGACTCTGTGTGTAGTGCTGATGAGTTTATCGTTGGTATATCGCTGTAGCATGTCTCCGACATTAACAACAATGTGATCTTCTACTTCTGTAATTCCCACCCATTCATTATTTCGATTAAGTACTTCCAAACCATCGGCACTTGCACCTACTAATAATGTGATTAAGTTGATGTCCTCGTGTTCACCGGCTCGAATGGCATCTTTGGGATCTTCCATGATGGGAGGGTAGTGGATTGCACGAAGAATAGAATTACCGTTCCAGACCATAGAATGAAAATGGTTTCTATCCAGCCCTAAATATTCTGCTATGGCTTGAAGCATGGTGCCTCCCGTTTTTTCTAAATATTGGTATATTTTTTTTCCGTAGATATTGAATTCTTCAGACTCTTTTATTTCTTTATTCTCTGGAT
>JAYYCN010000171.1:0-4277 GCA_036161795.1 Bacteroidota bacterium | reverse complement strand
GATCCTTCGTAAAGTCCCCGTCCGTTATCCAACATGATCGGCCTCGATGGCTGATCGCAACGTGGCCCCGAGGCTGCCAGCCGTCACTGCGGTGACGTGCACGACAAAGAGCTTGATGAATGTACCTTTCGGGGACGAGCTCTTTCTGGCAAACAAACGCTCCGGGGCTCCAACAAGAGAGTGAAGCTATGCCACGCGTCAAGCGAGGATTCAAAGCACGTCGTCGTCGTAAGAAGATCCTGAAGCTCGCCAAGGGTTACCGCGGCGCACGTTCCATCCTGTACAAGACCGCCAAAGAGACCGTGCACCGTGCCTGGTGCTACGCTTACCGCGATCGTCGCCAGAAGAAGCGCGAATTCCGTAAGTTGTGGATCATCAGAATCAATGCAGCTTGCCGCGAGCAGGGAGTTTCTTATTCTCAGTTTATGGGAAAATTAGCAGCATCAGAAATGGAAATCAACCGTAAGGTTCTTGCCGATTTAGCCATGAATGATCCAAAAGGTTTCAATGCTATATTGAAACAAGTAATGAAAGGATAATTAAATCCTTGATATAGAAAGACGGTCCTTTGACAAAAGGACCTTTTTTTTGCCCATATTTTTCTACTAATCGGTCAACCATAAAACAACTTAAAACGTCTGATACTACAGAATGCATAGATTATATAGTTTCGTTATTGCTATTACTACTACCTTCTTTGGAAATATATCTGCACAGGTGGTTAAAGGGAGAACAACAAATTTGGACTCCGCCTTGAAAGATCATGTTCCGGAAATGGAGTTTGTAGCTTCAAATTTTCCAAGCTATAAATCTTTTATGTTTAGGAGGGTTAATCAGCAATACATTACCAATGAGAATAATTACCTGTTAGATGTTAGATTAGATACAGCATTCATTCTTGCAGAGAGAAGCATGGACGATACCAGTATTTTTTCATTGCGGTATAGTCAAGATATTGAAGGTAAACAAGCATTGAAGAAAGGATCAGACCTTGAAAAAATGACCTTGAAAATTCGCTTAAATGTCGCTGGTAAAATCAAGGAGTTAGTTAATTGGACTGATTTTCGCGATTATTTCGTATCTGCACTATCTAGGGAGGTTCAAAATGAACTAATTACGAGCGCGATGTTCAAAAAGAAGAAAGACCTTCTTAATTCAGAAAAGGTAATACGATGGTTGGTGATGGAAGATTTGATTTATATGTTTGACATCTATGGAGACTCTGTTGATCTAAATCTGAAATATCTTCGTTTGAAAAATGTAAAGTCGCCGTTCACAAATAAAAAAGTTCCCGTGATGGGAGATTTGTCAATTACGCGTACCGATGGAGCGGCAAATACCTTATTCTTCAAGGCTCAAAATAAGGCCGATGCTGAACTAAAAAAGCAACTGCTTCAGGAAGCCCAACAGTATCTCAAAATCAAGAATGGGGATAGAGGGACGGTTTCTGAAATTACTTCTGTGGGTTTAAATTCTGAACAAGAGTTATACTACAATTCTAATAGTAAGTGTTTGATGCGTGCGGTTTTTAGTGATGTGTTAGCCATCAACCTTCAATCACGCGGGAATATAAGAACCTATCAGTTATGGGATTATCTGTACTCTTGGGAGTAAAAAAGGAGCAGAATGCTCCTTTTTTGATATGTACACCGCTTAATTAATGGCCTCCTTAGTAGGTTCAGTCGATCCTGTGAATGTTAACACCTGATTTTCCATGGTGATATTCACGTGACTACTTTCAATATTACCCGCCAATATCTGTTTACTGAGTTCATTCATTATGCGTTTTTGTAAGACGCGTTTTAAGGGACGTGCTCCAAATTGTGGATCATATCCCAATTCTGCGATAAACTCAATAGCTTCTTGAGAAATACTCAATTGATATCCAATTTCAAGCGTTCTTTTCTTCAGGATCTCGAATTGTATTTTAGCAATTTCTAAAATGTTATCTCTATTTAGAGGTTCAAACATAACGGTTTCATCAATTCTATTTAAAAATTCGGGTCGAATCGATTTCTTGAGTATTTCAAAGATCTTGAGTTTTGTACTTGCTTGAACTTCCTCCAGATTATTTAAATCAATATTGTCGTATCCATCACGAATAATATCTGCGCCTATGTTTGAGGTCATGATAATGATGGTATTACGGAAGTTTGCTGTTCTTCCTTTGTTATCCGTGAGCCTACCATCATCTAAGACTTGTAATAGAATATTGAAAACATCTGGATGTGCTTTTTCAATTTCATCCAATAATACAACACTGTATGGTTTTCTTCTGATAGCCTCGGTGAGTTGACCTCCTTCGTCATAGCCAACATAGCCCGGAGGAGCACCAACCAAGCGGCTTACAGTGTGCTTTTCCTGGTATTCAGACATATCAATGCGCACCATGGCTTGATCCGTGTTGAATAGATAGTCTGCCAATGCTTTGGCTAGCTCGGTTTTACCAACGCCGGTTGTTCCTAAAAAGATAAATGAACCAATGGGCCTCTTGGGGTCTTGAAGTCCTGCACGGCTCCTCCTTATGGCATTAGATAGGGCAGAGATGGCTTCGTCTTGTCCTATCACTCGCTGGTGTAGTTCATCTTCTAATTTGAGTAATTTTTCACGTTCGCTCTGAAGCATTTTCTTCACAGGAATACCTGTCCAACGACTAACCACTTCTGCAATATCATCGGCGTCCACTTCCTGTTTTACCATAGACATGCCCTGTTTGCTTTCTCTCAGTTTCATGGTGAGGGCGTATAGTTCCTCTTCATTGTTTTTAATTAGACCATACCTGATTTCTGCAACTCTTCCGTAATTACCTTCTCTTTCGGCTTGTTCGGCTTCAGTCTTTAAGCTTTCGATATTGGTTTTCTTTTGTTGGATCTCAGTGAGGATGCTTTTTTCGTTTTCCCACTGAGCATTTAATGAGTCACGTTTAACTGACAAGTTTGCTATGTCCTCATTAAGCTTGTTCAACTTTACCTTATCATTTTCACGTTTAATTGCTTCACGTTCAATTTCAAGTTGCATGGTCTTACGGTTAAGTTCGTCTAGCTCTTCTGGAACAGAATCCATTTCTAAGCGCAGCTTACTCGCTGACTCATCCAATAGGTCAATAGCCTTATCTGGTAAGAAAAGATCATTGATGTATCGCTGACTCATTTCAACTGCTGAAATAATGGCTTCATCTTTGATTCTTACCTTATGATGAACTTCGTATCGCTCTTTTAATCCTCTCAAGATGGAAATGGCTTCTTGTGAGTCGGGTTCTTCAACCAATACCTTTTGAAATCTCCGCTCCAATGCTTTATCGGTTTCAATAAACTTTTGATACTCAGTGAGGGTCGTGGCTCCTATTGATCTCAATTCACCTCTTGCCAGTGCGGGTTTTAGAATATTAGCCGCATCCATAGCGCCTTCTCCTTTTCCAGCACCTACCAATGTATGTATCTCATCAATGAATAGGATGACTTCACCATTTGAATCGGTTACTTCCTTAACCACTGCCTTTAAACGCTCCTCAAACTCACCTTTATATTTTGCACCCGCTATCAAGGCACCCATATCGAGGCTGTAAATCTTTTTTGATTTAAGATTTTCAGGAACATCCCCACGAATAATCCTGTGTGCAAGACCTTCTGCAATAGCCGTTTTACCTACGCCGGGTTCCCCAATTAAAACAGGATTGTTTTTTGTTCTGCGGCTTAGGATCTGAAGGACTCGTCTAATCTCATCATCACGGCCAATAACAGGATCGAGTTTCCCGTCTTGTGCCATTTGATTTAAGTCTAATGCGAACTTTTTTAGAGAATTAAATTGATTTTCAGCCGTTTGGCTATCCACTTTTTTACCTCCACGTAATTCACTTATAGCCTTAGTTAATTCATTTTTCTTGAAACCTGAATCCTTCAAGATATTGGATGCAGAACTCTTTGTATCTAAGATAGAAACAAGGAGATGCTCATTGGAAATAAATTCGTCTCCAATATCTCGCATGACTTTTTCTGCCTTGCTCAATACGGTACTAAGCTCCTGAGATGCATAAACTTTCGCACCTTCTACCGTGGAATAACGATTCGTTTCACTTTCTAGTACTTGTTCTAAGTGTGCTAAATTGATTCCTAGTTTTCCAGCAATGTATTTTAATAGTTCTGTGTCTTCTTTTATTATGGCGAGCAACAGATGAGAGACTTCTATGCTCTGTTGTCCAGCAGCCATCACCAAGCTTTGAGCCCGGTTGATGGTCTCTTGGGTTTTGATGGTTAGCTGATTTGGATTCATAACTAATT
>JAYYCN010000170.1:0-3226 GCA_036161795.1 Bacteroidota bacterium | reverse complement strand
AGATTTAGCACCGCCAATAGGAGGTCCTGCAATCGTGAATTTAACTTCCATCGTTTTAGCTAAGCTTTCAACCTCTCTTTGGTTCAACCCTACCCTCATTCGGGTTCCACCCCCGGCTGCACCATTTCGAAGTGAATTAATGACTACCCAACCCTCGGCTTCGGTTTCACTATCCTTCCACGAGAATACAATATGCGGTGCTTTGTTCTCGAATTTACTAATCAGTTTATCTACCTTCACTCAAATAAGATTTGAAAAATCACCATCCAACGAACCACCAATTACAGAAGAATCTGCACCCGTTGATTCACCCATCACATTCGTTAAATTGCGCACGCGCATCACACCCAATAAAGCAAAAATCATGGCCTCCTTATAGTTGATCATATCATCATCCGGAACCACAATATCAGAATCGGTTTCCGTTTTGATAAAGTCAACCAAAGTAGGGTTCATTGTACCGCCACCGGTCACCAAAATCTTCATGTCTTCAGGGGCTTTATCTGCGTAAGTATCCAAGGCCAATGCTATTTGTGTTGCAATATGCATAACCAAAGTTTTCATGCGGTCTTCTACCGAATGATCGTCGTAATCACGCACAATGTGCCAAAATTCTTTATTGATCCATTCTCTTCCCAAACTTTTGGGAGCTTTCTTTGAGTAATAGGGTACTGAATTTAACGCCTCTAACAACGGATAGATGATGCTTCCCTGCTCTGCAATTTGACCGCCCTCGTCCATTTTTTGTTTTTTCTCACGTGCCAAACGATTCAGTATGATGTTACAAGGAGCAATATCAAAGGCCATTCTCCCACTTGCATTTTTTAGTGATAGGTTACAAAAACCACCCAAATTAAGACAAGCATCGTATTCTGAAAATAACAACTCATCGCCTATAGTTACCAAAGGAGCGCCTTGACCACCAGCTGCTAAATCTGCACGACGAAAATTGGTCACGGTTGGGATTTTAGATGTAGCATATATGGTAGCTCCATCACCTACTTGAGCTGTTAACCACTTTATGGGATCATGAAAGATGGTATGTCCGTGAGAAGCAATTAAATCAATTTTTTCGCCCGACTCTTTCTCAAAGGCCGAGGCCAATTCTCCTAAATAACGACCATAAAAAACATCTGTACGGGCATACACTTCGGGATTTTGATATTTCAATTGCGATAATCGAACCCTCCATGTTTCACTGTAAGGAATGGTGACAGCCTTCTTGATATTAATCAACCAGTTATCTCCATTTGCTTCTACCGAGCACAAGGCTAAATCAATACCATCCATACTCGTACCACTCATTATCCCTAATACATTCATAATTTCCTCTTTTTGGTGATATCACAAAAATAAGCATTTAAGCTCGAAAGTATTTGGTATTAAAGCGAGTAGGAATTTCCAATTAAAGCTGAAATTTATTAAACTGCAATTGCTATGGACAGAAAATCATTTCTCGGGTTAGGACTTGGTGCCACACTGAGTATTCCTTTGCGGGGAAGCCAAGAATGGCTGCCTAAACATCAGGTCAGCAGTCATCAAATCCCACAAGCCAATTGGAAGACATTGAGAAGCCTGTTTCCCCTGGAAAAAAATAAAATATTCCTCAATAATGGAACCATGGGAATCACACCCTACCCTGTTTTAGAGGCCGTCCAAAAAAGCTATCTTCATATTGCAGAAAAGGCGGCATACCCTCACCATAGCGACCATCTGGAGAGCGAATTAGCCCAACTCTTAGGGGTCAAAGCACAAGAGATAGGCATAACAAAAAACGTAAGTGAAGGGGTAAACCACATCGCTTGGGGTATCGACTTACAAGAAGGTGACGAGGTCATTCTCACCCAACATGAACACATTGGGGGCTGCGCGGCTTGGATGAGGAGAGCGCAACTAGATAAAATAAAAATCAAAACCATAGCCTTAGGAAAGGATGCAAGTGAAACCCTCGATATCATTAAAAATGCAATTGGCCCAAAAACCAAGGTAATTGCGGTTCCCCATATTCCTTGCACCATCGGCCAAGTACTTCCCGTAAAAGAAATTTGTACCCTAGCAAGCGAAAAAGGCATCATATCGGTTCTCGATGGGGCTCACCCTTTAGGGATGATTCAATTCAACTTGAGGGAAATCGGTTGCGATTATTACGCAGGTTGTTTCCATAAATGGTTGCTAGGCCCAATTGGAACAGGTTGGATGTACATTAAAAAAGACCGATTAAAGGAAACCAAGGTAACCCATGTTGCCGCCTACAGTGTGAATGCTTTTGACATGAGCCAGAACCCACCAGAAATGGCTCTTCCCAACGAAAGCGCAAGCCGATATAGTTATGGCACATTTAGCGGACCACAACTCAAAGGATGCGAAGCGGCCTTGGAACTATATCAACAAATTGGACCGAGTAAAATCGAACACCGCATACGCGAATTACACGCTTACCTCAGGAATACCTTGTTAACCAAGGTAGATGCAGTTGACATTCTCACACCAGCAGAATCAAAGTCCAACGCAGGACAACTAGGTTTCCGGATATCACCAAGCCATTGCTCCAAAGACAAACCCAATACTGGGTTTGTATCATACGCTCGAAAAAATGGACTGATCCTCCGTTACGTGGGTGAAAACGGTATCGATTGTATCCGTGTGTCTACCCATTATTACAACCAAGAATCAGAGATAGATCGTTTCTTTGAATTACTCAAAAGGTATGCCTGGAACGAATAAACTGATCAAGCTGTATGAAGAGAAATGGCAAACCCATAAGCCATTCGAAATCACTACTTCCGGTAGTACTGGCGTACCAAAAATATGGACCTATCAACATGATTTGTTGATCTGGAGCGCACAACAAACCCGCAAACACTTTATTCCGCAACAGGTTTCCAAGCAACTCATTGCCCTGCCCATTGATAAGACAGGTGGCTTTTTCCAATGGGTAAGAAGTAAAATATGGGGAATGCCCTATGATTTAGTAGAACCCACTTCCAACCCACTTGCATCATACCTGGGTGAGGCCAATTTGGCCTCGTTTACACCTATGCAATCGCTCGCCATACTTAACCATGAGAGCAGCAGAGCAACCCTTTCCCAATTCAAAGGTATCCTAATTGGAGGCGCTCCCATCGATGAAAAATTAGAGCATCAACTGTTGACCGAATTTCCAGATATTCAATGGGTCCATACTTTCGGAATGACAGAAACCTACTCTCACTTTGCCGGAAGAATA
>JAYYCN010000169.1:0-4861 GCA_036161795.1 Bacteroidota bacterium | reverse complement strand
TATTATTGAATATTTCAGATTGGGTTGCTTTCACGCTTATATGTGGGTTGTGGCAGTTGATACAGGTAAAGTTGATTTTTGGATTATATTTCTCAGTATTTTTTGGATTAGAGTGAATAAAACATTCACTCTGCTGGAATCGTTCGGCATGACCCGCCATAACAAAATAATCTTCATTTTCATATTTGGGCATGTATATTTCAAACACATCACTGAGCTTCATGCCGGGGCGAAAATCAGTGAATGCTTTGCCTTCTTTCAGGACATTATTACCCTGTAAATGACATCGTTGACAGATATCAACTTGTCTTTGATAGGGTAGTCGCTTTGGGTTAACGATACTGCGATCTGCATATTTTGAAGTATCAACGAGAATTCCCTTTTTCTTGAGATTGACGTGCATTTCACCCGGACCATGACAGCGTTCACAATTGATGCCTAATGGAATTTCTTCAAATAGATTTTTTGCTTGTTGAGACACCTTGGGTATTGCATTGTGACAACTCATGCATTCTACATCTATTTTTCTTGAGAATCCGATATTGTTTTCTTTGTAGCCGGGGGGTAAGTCCCAAATTCCTTTTTGTGTGTAGTAAGTTAATGGTGCTTGGTAAAGATACTCTCCATCACTCCAAAAGTGGGAATTAGTATGTTGACCGCTACCTATGATGTATGGAATGTGTTCTACGCGGTGATGTGTAATCAAGTTTCTTTGGTCTTTATCCGCAAAGAATTCTCGAATGAATAAACTATCGTTTCTCCAAAAAGCCTGATAATTTAAACCTGAGTTACTATCACGTACCACAAGTCCTCGTTGTTCACCCATAGATGTAGAATTGATAGGGAACAAAGCGCTGCTTTTTTCCTTAGAAGCTAGCCCAAAACTTTTTCCCATTCCTGTATGAATGAAACTCGAATGAATTTCGTGATGGCAACTGATGCACTCAGTCATTCCCACGTAATTCACTGTATCGTGGAGATTCCAGAAGAATAAGGTATCCGAATCTACAGTTTCAGATTCTTTACAGCTCGCACTGGTGGCTGGAATAAGCCAAATGACGGCCCCAATAAATAGGACGATAGCTGCTCTTAATAAACTTGAACTTCTCACTTGAATCCAAGTTACAAATTTATCCTTTAGGAACCGTGTTGAGCCTGCCAATCTAGCACGCCTCCAAGAAGGTTTCTAACATTTTTGAAACCAGCTTGCAACAAAAATTGTTGTGCGGTGCGGCTTCTGTTACCAGAACGACAGTGAACGATGATTTCTTTTTCTCTTAGGTGTTCGATTTCATCCAGTCGGCCGGGTAATTCTCCAAGGGGAATCAGATTACCGCCTAGATTGAACTCCTCAAATTCAAAAGTTTCGCGTACATCAATTAAGTTGATGTCTTCATTATTATTTAGGCGTTCTTTGAGTTTTATGACACTAATATCTTCAATCATCTTATTTTTTATATACTTTTTGAATTGCTCTTTGTCCGTTTTTTAGGCTTACATCAATAAAATACATCCCCTCAGATAACGAACGAATATCTAACTGCGATCGTTTACTCTCAAATTGGAGTTGCCCTTGTTGATTATGAACTTTGATGCTTGAGATTGCAGACTCGAATCCAGAAATACGTATGTAATCGCTACTTGGGTTTGGGTACAGGTTTAAATTTAGTCGTGTTTTTTCTTCACAGTTAAATTGATAATTAACGGATTCTCCAAAAAGCATCCGCATCATGGGGGTGCCTTTGATACTGTAATCAGCTCGTTCCCAGCTTCCGAGTAAATTATAAAATAAATGGGGGTTAGCCTCGTTGTTTGATCCAAACCGATAATTATTGTCGTAACCAACATTTAAAACGTACGGCATGTCTTGTTTCCAACCGATGTAATATTTTCCTTTTGGTAGATAAAGGGCCGTATCAAAAAAGAAATACTCGAAGTGATTAATGCTATCCCTGTAAACAGGATTCGAAATTGGAATTTCGTATAGCAACTTATCGTCTTTGTCATCTGCCCCTACAGGGGATAAATCCCGCCAAATTCGAAGTCGAAAACTGCGGTAGCTAACATCTTCTTTCACCTTAGTGAAATACATCGAAATGCCTCTTAAGGTGCCATCTTGAAGTGTGTTGAATTCCATGGCAAATTGCCCAGGCAGGTTACCAAGATATGCGTAGTCCAATCCAAAACCTCCCTCAGCACTTCCATCGTCATAGGCATACCAAGGCATGAAACGAAGGTTCTTTGTGTAAATATTATTATCGGTACGTGTGTCGTAATTATCCGGTGTGTTATCGTTACTTCTAGGGTTTATGGTAAACTCATACTCTAAACCAGGAGTTTTACCACTTAAGGTATCAAATGACGGAGTATCAAAAGATTCTGTACTATCGCTATTTGCTAAAATATTTCTAGAACTTACCGAAAAGTCTTGATTGAATAGCACTTGGTTATAATCGTTACGAACTTTAAGTCGGAATCTCGTTTGAACAGTGGCACTCTCATTGAGGTTTTTTACCTTCAAACTAGCTCCTTTCCCTTTAAGACCGCTTTGAATATAATGTGTGTATGGGATTTGCTTGTAGCCATTGAAAATACCGAGATCGGCGGAAAGTATACCTACATCTTGAATATCCGAAATGCTTATCGAACGGTTTTTATCAAATCGTATATAATCAATATGCCAATGATTTAAATTTCCTGTGGCCTTAGTGAAATTAACCCAACGGAACTGAAAATCTGGTATAAAGAAGAGGGTAGTATCTACTTTTACAAAGACTTCTTCAAATCTTTCAGCATGGTCGCCGCCTGCAGACCAAACTCGATGCCACTGTTTATCAGAGCCCTTAAAAAATAGTATCAGTGAATCTTGCGGCTCAGGGATGTCTCCAAGTCCTTTATTCTTATAAAAAAAGCTTAAATAAACTTCATCGGTTACTCTGTAGGGAAGGGTATTAGCCCCATTATCATAAAACTGCAAGTTAATCGGTTGTGAGGTCAAACTATCAGCAAAAACGCTTTGTCGACTAGATAATGTTTGGTAAGGGGTCCCAAATTCATTGAGGTGGTCGAAAGTTGCT
Organism: Bacteroidota bacterium; assembly: GCA_036161795.1. Lineage (GTDB taxonomy): Bacteria > Bacteroidota > Bacteroidia > NS11-12g > UBA955 > VMCP01. The sequence goes on along the minus strand of JAYYCN010000169.1, from coordinate 1,784 downwards.
GCCATTGCGTTAGGTGCATCAGGGCAGAAACTGTTATTTACCCAAACCTGCTTATCTGACCAATGTGTTGAACTCGGAAATCCAAAAGAATGCGTAAAATCTTCAAAAAAAGGGAGATCTAATGTGTCTGTAAGCCCCCAATGTATCGTCGATTCATCTAATATATTGGTCTTAGGTACATGCTGAAGGGGGGTGATTCTCGTGATTTGCGCTTGAGCTGCAGCAGTCAAACAAAGCACACCAATCCATAGGGATTGTTTCACTTTTTTAAATGTTATTGTATTCACCAGCATTTACCCTCCCAATTCGTACTCATGTATCTGACACAAACTTAACGTCTGATGTACAAAAGTATTGCATTTCCAGGTTATCAAAAAACGCTTAATTACCAAGTGGGTCAATGGAGTTCTCCATTAATAGGAATGAATCCATCCCCATCGTATTTAGGTCAGGGAATTGGTCTTTATCTGTGGAGGCTACTAGTAGGTCAATCTTACTTCCTTTTGGCACAAAACTACCGGGTTCTAATGTGTCGCCTTTGTGAAATTGAGCCAATACCAAGTTGTTTCCGATTGGGTCGTATCCTAAATCGATTTTACCAAGTTTTAACCCTCGGTTTTTAATGACAGCTTTAGCCAATGTAATACTCATATCCACGAAATTCGGAGCCTTAACTTTTGGTTTGTTTCCTGTGTTGATTACCAAATAAATCGTTCGATCAACCTTTGTGTTATCTCCTGCTTTAGGATTCTGCTCCACAATAGAATAGGGTTTTGCGTTTTCGTTGTATACAGAATCAATTATTTTAAAACGAAGTCCGGTATTTTCTAAATTAATTTGTGCTTCGTCAAATTCTACCCCTACCACATTGGGTACAATAATATAATCGTCGTGATGGGTGTAAATATCCAATGCTTTTAGCGATCCCCAAATGAGGCCCGCTGATACCACAACGAGCAGTAATAGTTGAAAGCCGATATTCTTCAAGGTGTTATTTTTCATGCAGAGTGTTTCAGTTTATCTTGGTATGCTTTCCCAAAATTCAGAATCCCCCTTATAAACGCAAGTGGATTGTATTGGTTAATCGCTGCTTGATGATAAATACATGTAGCGGGGGTCATACCAGGAAGTGAATTTACTTCGATGATATGGGTTTCAACCTTTCCATCTTCAAATATTTTTACAAAAGCATCAATTCTACAATATCCAAGTACGCCTAAACTTTTTGCAACTTTTTGCAAAGTATCTCGTACCTCTTTCGAAATTCTCAGTTGTTCATGTTCATCCTTTGAGAATCGGGAAGGAGTTAGATTTTGACCTTCCCCAGCTAAGAATTTTTCCTCTAAACTCAGGATTTCAGTTTCAGCTAAGGATTCGGAGGGCTCAAAAATTTCGTATTTGATTTGACCTTTTTCATTTATATGAGTCAGCATTCCACCCGTGATTTCCAAGAAGTGTTTGGCATCTCCTTTTTGAATAAATTCTTCAATTAGAAGAAATTCTTTCTGAGGAATTTCATCGGTTACTTGAACGCCTAATTCTTTTGCGAGTTCCTCAATTATTGAATTTTCTTCACGAAAAATAAGTTGGCCAAAGGAAACCAACTCCTCAATAGATTTGATTTTTCTTACAGCAGCAGAGCAACCATCGTCAGCTGGTTTTGCAATCAACGGCAAGCCAAATTGTTCGATGATAGCTTCAGCGGTTTGCGTTGGGTTTGCTACAAAATCTGACTTTGAAAGTAAGGTGTGTTGGGCAACATAAAATCCCTTCTTTTTCAGAAA
>JAYYCN010000168.1:0-3219 GCA_036161795.1 Bacteroidota bacterium | reverse complement strand
GGTTTTATGATTAACGGGGGTTCAATTTTACTCACGCCGTTGGTTCCTAGCATTAATTCGCCAATCCCTCTTTTGGGAGGTGTATCTGTAAAAAACAAGTGAAGCCTGCTTTGATCAATTACACTTTTGGATGTCGGTCCGTAATGTACATCATTACCAATGATACTGAACTGTTTATTTACTTCAAATGTGCCAATTCCTTCAGGATACATTACCCCGGTAACACCCGGTAAGTAATTCACCACAGAATGCACCCTTTCGGGAATAATTCCATTGTCGGTCATTAAATCTAGAGATGAAAGTTCATCTGGATTCCTACCCACAGTGATTTCAACTTTGCGCGGACGTGTATCAAATGGATTTTTGCTTCCCTCTCTGTAATTAATTAAATGACCATTGAAATGATGCATCAAATCTCGTTCGCCTGGTATTAATTCCACGGCACGAACAAATCTTTTATTGGGAATATTCGCTGACACTTTTGTCAAGAAAAAACGGTCTTCACCTCCTTGTATTAAATGAATAGAATCCAACGGAAGCACCAAATCTGGCTTTCCTAAAGCGCTTACAAAGGGCTTCACTTTTGATAACAATCGATTGGGTTGCTTACCTTTAGGGCAACCATTTTTCACCCAGCGACCAATTAATGCAATTTCTTGATCTGTTAATCGCTTCTCTCCAATAAAATGCCGATAGGACGGATCAGCTGGCCAAGGAGGCATATACCTCAATGCCGTTACCTTAGCGATGGTTCGCGCCTTATTCTTGACTTTTTTATAGGATGTTAGCTCAAAAGGTGCTCCCCCATTCTCTCTATGACACGGTGTACAATTTTTATAAATAATGGGTTCAATGTGTTCATCAAAAACAGGATTCTTGATTTCCTCAATACTCGAATCAAGAGATAATGTGGATTCACCACATCCCCATAAAAAAGAGAAGATAGATAGATATGCAAACAGCCCTCTATTCATGATCTTCTATATAACAACCTATGGCCTCCGTGTGTTGCCATCGAGGTGATTCACCTTTAACAATTGAGATTATGGCAGACTGTAAATAGTTTTTGGTCACCTTAAGCTTGCTTAATCCGATTTGATGTACCCGATCATCAATGGATCCTTTGTAGAGGATATTTCCTACCGAATCAGCAATTACGGCTTGTGGATAAACATCCATCCCAAACCTATCGATATAAATGGCATCAACATCATCAATTACATCATCAGACAAACTTCCATTCCAATCAAAATCCCATTCTTCCTCACCGATGACTTTTAAGAATTTGAAATCCCAATCTTTGGGCAATTCGCTCTTAATGTCTTGGAGGGTTTTTGTGTATCGGATACAGAACGGGCAATCACTGCTATAGGTAACATAAACAGTATATGTTGAGCCCGACATTTCAGCTTGTTCTACCTCGTCTGTGGTATTGGACCCCGAATTACAAGCGGCCAGAAATAAAATAATCAGCGATAGCCTAAAAAAGCTTATTTGTTTTTGCATAATCCCATAAAAGCATTCCGTACGAAACGGCTACGTTAAACGAATGTTTGGTGCCTAATTGTGGAATTTCAACACAGCGATCACATTTATCAATCACCGCTTGCGAAACACCATCAATTTCATTTCCTAAAATAAATGCCACTGGTCTAAAATCCAAGGTGCATTCATTCAAATTATCTGAAGCATCGGTTTGTTCCAATGCCACTATGTAATATCCTTCTTTTTTAAGCCTTTCTACCACTTCTTCGGTTGATTCAACATATTCCCATTCTACTGAATTTTCGGCTCCAATGGCTGTTTTGGTTATCTCTCTATGCGGAGGAGTACCGGTAAAACCACACAGATAAAGCTTTTCAACCATAAATGCATCGGAAGTTCTAAAAATAGAACCTACGTTGTTCATACTTCTGATGCTGTCTAAGACCACCACAATTGGAGATTTTTTTGAGGATTTGAACTCCTCCATACTTTTACGGGCCAACTCGTGTGTTCTTAACTTTCTCATGCCTTGGTTACAAAGATACTCGGGTTGTTGAATAAAGGGGGAAAACTGAGATGGAAAGGCCTTTTGAGGTATGGTATCTTCGTAGAATGGCATCTTCTAAATCAAACGGTAAGAAGGAAACTCCCTTGATGAAGCAATACAACCAAATCAAAGCTCAATACCCTGGAGCTGTATTGCTTTTTCGTGTGGGAGATTTTTACGAAACTTTTGATGCGGACGCCCGGATTGCCTCCAAAGTATTGGGAATTATACTTACCAAACGGTCGAATGGAGCAGCTTCTGAAATGGACCTCGCTGGTTTTCCACATCACTCCTTAGACAGCTATTTACCTAAACTTGTCCGTGCAGGTTATCGAGTTGCCATTTGCGATCAACTTGAAGATCCCAAACAAGTAAAAGGTATTGTAAAACGCGGTGTTACTGAGTTAGTAACGCCCGGCGTTAGCTATAACGATAAAATCCTTGAAAGTAATGAAAGTAACTTCCTAGCTTCACTCCATGTAAACAATGGAACATGGGGACTGAGCCTTCTAGATATATCCACTGGAGAATTTCAATGTACAGAAGGAGATTTAGCATTCATCAAGAAGATGATGAGCAGCTTCCGACCGAAGGAGTTTGTGTTTTCAAAAAATAACAAATCCATCATCCTTCAAGAACTTGGACCCTTTAATTCATTTCAACTTTTGGATGATTGGGTTTATCAATTTGACTTCGCATTAGATAAACTGCTCCAACAATTCAAAACCCAAAGCCTCAAAGGCTATGGCATACAGGGATTAGATATCGCCATTACTGCTGCGGGAGGATCCTTATATTATCTCGAACAGACTCATCACCACCAAACAGGTCACTTACAAGATATTCGTCGGTTGGATGAAAGCGATTACGTATGGCTTGATGGGTTCACCATCCGAAATTTAGAATTGGTGAGGCCCATTTACCCAGAGGGACACGCTTTAATTGACATCATTGATAGTTGCTCGACCCCCATGGGAAGCAGGCTACTTCGGCAGTGGATGTTACTGCCATTGAAAGAAAAGTCTAAAATAGAGCAGCGACTTGAAACCGTGACACAATTTAAGTCAAATGAGTCATTGCTATCTGATACTCAGGGAATGCTTAGAGAAATTGGAGATTTACAACGTCTCTGTTCAAAAGTGGCATTAAAAAGAGCAAACCCAAAAGAATTACTGCAATTATCGCAC
>JAYYCN010000167.1:0-3089 GCA_036161795.1 Bacteroidota bacterium | reverse complement strand
CATGTGCAAGGAACGAATCGAAACGGCATTAGACCGCCCGGGAGTCCTTACTGCGTATTGGTCAAAAGAAGAAGAGAAGATATACATCACATACCGCAATGATAAGTTTGAAGAAATTCAATTACACAACATCATTGCTATGGTTGGGCACGACACCAAAAAAGTTAAAGCCGATGATATCGTCTACAATAATCTCCCTCCCTGTTGCCACTACAGAAAGGAGGCTGATGAATGGTAACTAAGACTAGTAAATGCTTGGCTTTGGCATTACTCAGTGCCACAGAGTTATTTGGACAAATTGACACCATTAAAACCGTAGATATTAGCGTTGATGGAAAAGGTCAATCCAATAACACAGTTGGAGCGCAGCTAAAAACCCATCTCAGTGAAAATGAATTCAAAAAAGCAGCTTGCTGCACGCTTTCTGAGAGTTTTGAACTGAGTAATACGGTGGAGGTATCTAATCGGGATGGTGTTTCTGGAATCAGACAGGTAGAAATGCTCGGATTAGCTGGTAAGTATGTATTGATGACCCGAAACAACATGCCATTACTTAACGGATTGGCTATTCTAAATGGACTATCCAATATACCTGGGTCGTTTGTATCGGGTGTCAATATTGCAAAGGGAAATGGCAGCACCACGCTTGGTTATGAAGGCATCACAGGAGGTATTGATTACCAACTGAAGTCTTCTGCTAAAGAACCTAAACTATTGCTCAATGGTTATCAAAACAACCAAGGTCGTTCAGAGTTAAATGCTATCATTCGCAAGGACCTCGGTCGGAATTTTAGAAATTATACCTTTTTACACGGTGGTAATCAATGGTGGGCCATGGACCAAAATAAGGATGGCTTCAGCGACATGCCCCTTACTTCTCGTATTTATTTGGGTAACCAAAGTCATTTTCAAACAAAAAACAAAGAGGGAATGATCGGTATCACGTACTGGAATGATCAAAAAGATGCAGGTCAAATGTCAGCGATCGGAGGCAATGAGTTAAGCGATGATAATGCCGCTTTTCGTTTTCAAACCAATGAAAGCCGCTTAGAGGCTGTAGCAAAACTTGGAATCATACCTGAAGAAGGAGAAACCACCTTTGGCAATATTTTGAATTTTTCCAAACACGACATGAACTATGGGCTAAATAATCAAATGAATCGTAGTTATCGAGCAAACGAGATGCGCATTAACTATTCTGGCCTAGTACAAACAGAGTTATCGGAAAAAGTCGGAACTAAAAGTGGTTTAACGCTATTAGCCACTCAGTTAACAGACAACTTTTACACGGCTGTTCGTGGAATTCCACTTCCACCTGCGCCGAACAATCTGTCAATCACCAATACAATAAACGAACGACAGGCAGGGGTATTTTCTGAATGGGTATTCAACCTGGAGCCCTTAACCATTGTAGCAGGAACACGTGTTGATTATCACAATATGTATAGATTGTTCCTTACGCCCAGAATCCATACCAAATGGGAAATTGACCAAAAGCAACACATTTTTGTGCAAGCGGGTTATGGAAGAAGAACGCCCTATGTATTCGCTGAATACCTACCCCATTTTATAAATAATAGGGAAATCATTCACCCAAAGGAAAATGCTCAAAATACCGCTTTACCTTACGGACTTCAGCAGGAAAGAGCAACGAATTTTGGATTGTCTTATTTAAAGAATTTCATGTTCTTAGGTTACCCAAGTCATTTCTCGGTGGATCTATTCAGAACACAATTTGACTCAAGAGTGGTTATTGACCATGAAACTCCTTTCCTTATGATGATCCAATCTTTACAGGGAGAAAAAGCCGGTTTTTCACAGAGCGTACATACCGAATGGTCCTTTATGCCAGCTATGCGTTTGGAAGTAAAAATGGCCTACCGGTATATACAAAATGAATACTGGTTAAATAACAAAATGCGCATGAAACCTTTCCTTAGTAAGCATCGAGGACTCACAACCATCACATACCAAACACGTTCAAAATGGTATTATGATATTGTGGGAAATGTAATTGGGCCACAACGTGTGCCTGCTCGCAGTTCCACTACTCCCGAATTTTACAGTCCAACCTTTGCCTTATTCAATGCGCAGGTAAGAAAGCAATGGAAATCAGGATTAGAGTTGTATGTAGGAATCGAGAATATTGGAAACTACAGACAATTTGACCCTATCTATACTATAAGAGCTGGGAACAATCTTTTTCTAGAAGATGCGAGCTACAATTGGGGACCAAGTAATGGACGGATGATTTATCTAGGAATCAGGTACTCGATCAAGTAGGATGCTTATCAGATGTCTCTTTTAATAATTGGTTTCAATACCGTTTCAAAAGGGACATCTTTTTTATAAACGTAAACATCAATCCAGTATTTGATAATATCGTTTAGATTTTCATCAAGGATTTCTTTGAACTTAGTTTTGTCGCTATCACCCAATGGCGGAAACCCTAAAACATCTATCATCTCATAACCCTCAAAAATACCCTTTTTCAAGTGCACAATGATTTTAGAAATCCTCTCTGAATTTTGCGATTTACAATAAAACGCTAAAGGATCTTGATCTTTTTTACTGAAATAAATCCTTAACCCTAAGTAATCAAAGAGATGCTTTTCGTTTGATAAATAAGATGAAATATTTAAGGTCATGGACTAGATTATATGTAAATCTAAGTCTTTTGTTTAGTTTTTTTGATATTTGTTAATTTTTTTGTTTATGTATTTAGTCATTATAATGTAAAGATTCTTTTCCTCGATATAGTTATTCATCATTTCTAGATGAGAATCTATGGTTTTTTTGTCTCCTCTGACCGCAGGCCCTGTTTGGAATTGCTTGGCTCCACCCTCTTTCCAGCGGGTAATGGTTTGATCTATAATGGGATAAAGAGCATCAAGCACTTCCTCCTTTGAGAAATCCGATAATACTTCCTCGGTAGCCATCAGGAGAGCATTGGTAAAGTTATTGGCAAAGACAGCACCTAAATGAATTTTAGACCTTGAGGCACTATCTATCCAAAAAGCGGTTTTACCCAATATTCCGTTTAATAATTGAAGCACTCCCTCCACTTTTTTATCTTTGGCTTCACAAAA
>JAYYCN010000166.1:0-2923 GCA_036161795.1 Bacteroidota bacterium | reverse complement strand
TGCCCTAACCTCTAAACTATGTAGCCAGTGGTTTAATGCCACTAACGAAATTGTTGGAGATTTCAGATTTCTAAGGGCAAAAATAGAGACCGAAAAACCCAGCAGCACCAACCCAGTCTGGAATAGTGTTGTAAAGTCCAACAACATACTAATTGTGGGTTCTGCTTGGGAACCAGAATTAAAAGCCCTCCAATACTATTTAAACAACCATACCCTACCAACTAAAAATATCATCATCATTGCCCCGCATGATGTTTCTGAGGATCGCATTTCCGGAATTGAAAATCAATTCATCGACTATAAGACTGTCCGGTTATCAAGGTTAACCGAAGATAAAAAGCCTCAAATCATCTTGGTTGATTCCATTGGTTTATTGAGCCGAATATACGCTATGGGCAATATCAGTATTGTAGGTGGCGGGTTTGTAAATGCACTCCACAATATTGTAGAACCTTTTTCGTACGGACTACCGGTATTAACGGGTTCGAATACCCATAAATTTCCTGAAGCTGCATTGGCTGAAAAACACAATGCTTTATTAAGGTGCGATACATCCGAAGACTTAGCGTCGAAGCTCCATGATATTTGGAGTGACCCCGAGAAACTCGCTGAATTACAACATGCTGCAAAAGACCACTTCCATTCACGAGTGCCAGATATTGAAAAAGCCACCCGTGATTGCCTTCAATTCGTGACAAAATGACACAGATTAGGTCTTAAACTGACAATTTTAAGGCGATTTTCTGCAAAAAAAGCAGATAGCCACTCTTGGCATAGATTTCGATTCGACGGAGGTATAAAATAAACACCTTTAAACAGAAAAATATGTCAGTAAACATTAAACCTTTGGCAGACCGAGTTCTGGTAGAACCCGTTGCCGCAGAGCAAACCACTGCATCAGGCATCATTATCCCTGACACAGCAAAAGAGAAACCACAAAAAGGAAAGATCATCGCTGTTGGAAATGGGAAACCCGATGAGCCTATGACTGTAAAAGAAGGAGACACCGTTTTGTACGGCAAATACGCTGGTACTGAAATCAATCACGAAGGGGCAGATTACCTTATCATGAGAGAGTCTGACATCTTAGCAATCATTTAACAAGTAAAATCATGGCAAAGAATATTGAATTTAACGTAACCGCTCGCGATGGCCTAAAAAGAGGAGTTGACGCTCTAGCCAACGCAGTAAAAGTAACCCTTGGACCAAAAGGTCGTAACGTTGTAATAGACAAAAAATTCGGAGCTCCTCACGTAACCAAGGATGGAGTATCTGTTGCGAAAGAAATCGAATTAGAAGATTCTATCCCTAACATGGGGGCGCAAATGTTGAAAGAGGTAGCTAGTAAAACAGCGGATATTGCTGGAGACGGAACTACTACCGCAACTGTATTGGCGCAAGCAATCGTAACCGCTGGTCTGAAGAACGTTGCGGCGGGTGCAAATCAATTGTATTTGAAACGCGGTATAGATAATGCTGTTAAACCAGAATTAAGTAAACTTAACGACTCGGCTCATCCAGTGGGTGATGACAACAGCAAAATCGAGCAAGTAGCAACTATCTCAGCAAACAACGATGAAAACATTGGTAAGCTTATCGCTGAGGCAATGAAGAAAGTAGGTAAAGATGGTGTAATCACCGTAGAGGAAGCAAAAGGTACTGAAACTACCGTTGACGTAGTAGAAGGTATGCAATTTGACCGTGGTTATTTGAGTTCTTACTTCGTAACCAACACGGAAAAAATGGAAGCGGACCTAGAGAACCCCTACATTCTTATCTATGATAAAAAAGTAAGCTCTATGAAAGACCTTCTTCCAGTTTTGGAAAAGGTGGTACAAAGCGGAAAACCATTGTTGATTATTGCCGAAGATATCGAAGGCGAAGCGTTAGCTACCCTGGTTGTAAACCGCATCCGTGGTTCTCTCAAGATTGCAGCGGTTAAGGCTCCAGGTTTCGGAGATCGTCGTAAAGAAATGCTTCAAGATATCGCTATTTTAACTGGTGGCACCGTTATTTCTGAGGAGCAGGGACGCAAATTAGAAGATGCGACGATGGAAGATTTAGGAACAGCAGAGAAAGTTGTGATAGACAAAGACAACACAACCATGATTAACGGTGCAGGTGAAAAAGATGCCATTGGAGCACGTGTTAATCAGATCAAGGTACAGATTGAAAATACAACTAGCGACTACGATCGCGAAAAGCTTCAGGAGCGTTTGGCTAAATTAGCAGGCGGTGTGGCTGTGTTGTATATCGGTGCTGCTACTGAGGTTGAAATGAAAGAGAAAAAAGACCGCGTAGACGATGCGCTAAATGCAACCAGAGCGGCTGTTGAAGAGGGAATCGTACCAGGCGGTGGTGTTAGCTTCATCCGCGCGATTGATGCACTTGAAGGCTTAACTGGTGAGAATGATGATGAAACCACAGGCATGGCGATTGTGCGCCGTGCACTTGAAGAGCCATTGCGTCAAATTATAGCTAATGCAGGTGGTGAAGGAAGCATCGTTGTTCAAAAAGTAATGGAGTCAAAAGATGACTTTGGTTACAATGCACGCACCGATGTTTACGAGAATCTAATTTCTGCTGGTGTAATCGATCCTAAAAAAGTATCTCGTGTTGCTCTTGAAAACGCAGCTTCTATCGGAGGAATGATTTTAACCACTGAATGTGTGTTGAATGAAATCAAAGAGCCAGAACCTGCACATTCTCATGCTCCAGGTGGCATGGACGGCATGGGCGGTATGGGCGGCATGATGTAATTGCCTATAGTATTTGTGGAAAAGGCCGCTTTATGCGGCCTTTTTTATTGGCTACTCTAAAAACCAAAGAATTATCTTTGCATTCATGGCAAGGGCTCTAGCAATTGATTACGGAGAAAAACGTATCGGCTTAGCGGTTACTGATCCACTGCGTATGTTTGCTC